>RGBZ01000151.1 GCA_009919365.1 bacterium | reverse complement strand
CGAGGGCGACCGAGAGTACGGAGCAAAAAAGAAGCGCAGGCCATCGATATCTTTGCAGCACGAATGCATCGTGCGAGACGTTGAGTATTACGGACGTATCGCGCCATCCTGGCGCAGAGTGCGCCTAGATCTAGTTTATCTATCGTGCTATCTCATCAATCTATGTTTAGACTCTGTTGAAGGTTTGTACTGTGAGCAGTGCAAATTGATTCAACTCCGGAAGCGCACAGCAAAGTCTTCGACCGCATAACCAGGCCCGAAGGTCCCGTTCGCAACAAGCGCGGCTGCCTGCCTTCCCTGCGCATCGGAAGACATCGCGGAATAGCCATTACAACCATGGGCAATGAACAGCCCCGTCTCCACTTCGCCAATGTAAGGATTGCCCGTAGGGGTACGGGAGATCACGCACGCCTTGTAGTCGAACGCGAGAAACGGCACGTCGGGGAGCAGCTTCGTTAGCTCTCGCTTGAGCACTGGACCGAACGAACGAAACTCTTCCCCTGTAAACCAGTCAACCATCGACGAGCGCTCTCCGAGATCCGAGTCTCTCGTCTGATTGAGGCCCATTTTGAGCACGTACCGACCATCTTCCCGCTGCACTGGTGGAGTCATGTAGATCTCCTCAAAGTCAGCTCCAGTGATCTCGTACAGCAGAGATGGAGAGCCGCTGAGTCCCTCAAAATCACGCTTGGACACCTCGGCGTGCACCACTACTTCGCTCTTGTTGAACATCTCCAAAGGTCTCGGTAGCAGGTTGTTGAAGTTGGAGAATGCTCCGGCCGCGACGAGAACGCGGTTAGCCTGATACTGAGTGCCACCCGCGGTGGTCACGTTCCAAACTCCTTGCGAGCGGACGACCTCCGTCACGACGTCGTTGACCAGCTCCCCACCTGCGGCGGAAAACTCCTGACGCTGTGCACGGATGAGATGTCGAGGGTTGATCATGCCGCTTCCGGCGGCCTCATAGAGTCCGAACATCGGAGCATCAATACGCAGCGCTGGGGCGATCTTGCGTAGGTCCTCCTTGCTGGTAATGGTTGTGAAGTTAAGGCCAAAGGCACGCGCAAGGCTCTCAGCGCCCGCAAGATACGCATCGTGCTCATGAGCGATGTAGATGCAGCCATTCTCGGTGTAGAAGTTGATACCTGTGCGTTCCTCAAGACCGCGCCATGCCTGAACCGACTCAAGATTGAGCTGAGTCCATAGCCGGTTGTGCGCAACTAGTCGTTGCACTCGCGTATCGTCGTCGTGCGAAGAGAAGACAGCGTGTGATGTCGATGATGAGGCTTGGTTCGGCCCGATGAGCGTGACCTTCAAGCCATCAAGAGCCAGGTAGCGCGCACTGGCAGAGCCGATTAGCCCTCCACCAACGACCACGGCATCCCGAATCTTATGGGGTTCCATAGAGCTCCATACAGCCAGCGATGGTGCCTCAGTCGCTCAGATCTGCTTGAGCTTTGGCAGCACCTCTTCGGCGAAGCGGATCATCGACTCCTCATCGTGTGGGGTGGCGAAGCCGGCGATCAGGTGGCGGTAGCCGATCTTTAGGTACGGAGCGAGGTGCTCCACGACCTGATCGACGGTGCCGACCGGCTGGTTCTCCCAGACGGGGCTGATGCCGTTGGTGCCGAACTGTGCGGTGTGAATGCGCAGCGCCTCGGCGGCATCGTTGCGAATCACCACGTTGCCGATGCCCACGGTGCGGTCGATGGTCTTTGGATCGCGGCCAATCGCCTCGCAGTGCTTGAGCAGCACCTCTTCTTTGTGCGCGACCTGCTCAGGCGTGCCGCTCACGTTGTTCGCGTCGCCGTACTTGGCCACGAGCTTCAGCGTGACCTGCTCGCCACCGCCGCCGATCAGGATCGGCAGGTGCTTCTGAATAGGGGCGGGAAGGTTGCGCACCGTCTTCGCATTGTAGCGTGGGCCGGTCGCGGTTGGTTCGGTGCCGTCAAGCATGCCGCGCATGATTGGCAGGGCCTCGCCGAGCCAGCGGAGTCGCTCTGGGAAGCCGTCACCAAAGTTCAGGCCGAAATGCTCGTGCTCCTCTTCAAACCATGCGGCGCCAACGCCAAGGATGGCGCGTCCGTTGGAGATGTGGTCGAGGGTGGTGGCGAGCTTCGCCGTAATGGTTGGCTCACGGAAGGTGTTGGCCCCGACCATTAGCCCGATGCGAATCTTTGAGGTGTTCTCGGCCCACGAGACGAGTGTTGACCAGCCTTCAAACATTGGGCCGTTCGGGTTGCCGATGATTGGGTACATGTGGTCCCAGGTCCAGAGGGTGTCGAAGCCCACGCGATCGGCGGTCACGCCCATGGACTTGACCGACTTCCACTCGGTGAA
>RGBZ01000016.1 GCA_009919365.1 bacterium | reverse complement strand
CCTGGTGCCGAGCGCGCCAACCAGATGATGCCAAGTCCGAAGATGCCGTAGAGGGCGACCCACTTGCTAGCGAGTGCTCCGCCAAGCAGGAGTCCGGCTACGACAAGGAGAAGCCCGCCGGAGAGGGCGCCGCGAGCGCGGCCCTGTAGCCACGCGACAAAGGCGACGGCGCCACCGAGCAGGAGGGCGAGCAGGTAGACGTCATTCATGCCAATGCGGCTCTGCACAAATCCCGCTCCGTCGAGCAGGGCGAGGGCCCCGACAAGGGCCGCCACGTCGCGCCGTTCTGTCAACAGCCGAGCCAGGAGCACCAAGAGTGCTGCGGCGAGTGCCCCAGCGATCACGCCAGGCCAGCGCCAGCCGGCGGCGAGATTACCCACGCTAACCTGCGTCAGCTCGCCCGACCGAGCCGCAAGGAGGAGCTCCCCGTTGCCGCCATCGGCTCGCTCGGGGGAGGCATCGAGAGCAGCGCCGCTCGCGCCGAGCGTGAGTGCGGCGGCCCCCACGGCGACATCCGCAAACCGAGCGTTTCCGTTCGGCTCGATCGTCCAGAGAGAAGCCCCCACCCCGTCAGGACCAGGCGCAACAACGTGCACCATGCGGCTCGCGTCGTTCGGCAGGATCGCCACGGCGCCTGGGAGGGTGATCTGTGCCATCAATGTTGCACTCTCGTTCTTTACGTTGTACACACGTACACCATCACGACCCGCGACGTACAGTCGCGGTCCGTCAAACCAATCTACCGTCGCAGCGGTGATTGCGCCGCCATCGATTGGAGATGATCGCCTGTCTGCCAAATCGTTCGCTGCGTAACTTGTCAGGCCGCTGGCACTTGTCACAAAGATTCGCTCATCGCCGTCAACCGTTAGGGTAAGCACCGAGGTTCCACGAACCAGTGGTGCACTCGTCACAACTTCTCCATCGCGCATGATCAGAATCTGGTCGCGCTGTACCAGTGCGACGCTACCGTCGGTGAGTGGAGCGATATCTACTGTGGCACCAGTGGTTGTTGACCAGATACGAAGACCGCTCTTCCCCCCCTGGTCCGCCGTAACACGGTCAGCTGAAAAGATCATGCCTGTTGCTGTTGCGCCCCAGAGGGATCCGTCACTGGCGGCAGTGAGATGCGACACGTTGCGTAGTGGGATTGTGCCAAGCACCGCACGCGTTTCGGCGTCAATCACGCTGATCTCATCTGGGCCTGCGATCCACACTCTGCCCCGACTAAATGCGTCTTCTGGTCGGGCGGCAATGGCGCCGATCGCTGTTGGAAACATTGTGCGTGCATCAACGCGTGGTGCGCCGAACGTTTCAAGGCCGAGTGCGATGAGGTACTTCGCAAGATGTGGGTGGGTGTACTCGTAGATGGCGTGGGGCTCACCATATTTCCAATCTTGCATGAACTCTGTAGCGGTTCGTACGTGATACACCTCATCAAACTGGAAGTGCGTTGGCTCACCAACGCGCCAGCCCCTCAGCGAAAGTGCGCTCACCGCAACAAGTACGAGGAGCCACAGGTCAATGCGCGTCAACGTTCGGCGGGGTTCCGGCTTCGCTATCACTGCTCTTTTCGGCAACGCGTCAACGCGCTTTCGTAGCGGCCCAGCAGGTCGAACACCCTTGGCCGTTTTCTCAGAGCTCCAGGCAATCCAGATTGCCGCAACGAGCGCTGCGGTGACTGCGATCGCCGTAGCCGTTATGGCGATAGGCGTTTGTAGTGCGTCGGTGAAGGCGCCAAGGTTTGGAAGGCCAGGGTTCTGGAAGTACGAAATGGTGAGCACCCCCCAGCTGTTTGCAAAGAAGGCGGCTGAGGTTACGACGGCAATCCAGCGCCAAGCCGGGCGGGCTGCCGCGAGTGCGATCGTCAGCGGGATCGCTGGGAAGAGGTATCGCTCGTGCACGCGTGTTGGCAGAACAAAGAACGCAACCGCGAGGATGGCAACAGCGGTAACTGTGCGAATCGCCGTGTCGCGCCGAACGTAGCGCATGGCAACGAGGACAGCGGCAGCAATTGCCGCGCTGCCGATCGCAACCCCAGGGACGCCAATCAGCGGGAGTGGATCGATATCGGAGGCCCATCCGGTTGCATCAACAATTGAGCGTCCACCGACTGAGATGAGCGCCCAGGGGTTCCAGGCGTTAACCGAAAGGTATGGATATCCCCCTGCCGCCTCTGCAACCTTTGCAACCACGTCGGGGAGCGTGAGCCCGAACGGTAGGGCGGCGAGCGCGATGGTGGCAGCACCGGCGAGGCCCGCCACAACGAAGCCCCACGGGTCGCGTGCCGAGCGTGCCCGAACGAACGCGAGCACTGCAACGATAGGGATCAGGATGCCGAACTGTGGCTTCAACACCGCAGCAAGTGCGGCGAGGATCGCGCCGCGCACAGTCTTCCCGCGGATCAAGGCCGAAAGCGAGAGGAGGAGCGCCGCGGTTCCAACGGAGTCGACCTGGCCCCATACGGCCGAGTCGAGCCAGATCATTGGCCCAAACGCCATGGCGACGGCGGCGAGAAGTTGGCCGTGGCGTGGGGCGCCAAGGTCGGCGGCGAGGCGCGCGGTCGCAAGTACGAGCAAGCCGTCGGCAAGGATTGCGGGGAGTTTGATCAGCACACCTGGGTCGGTGCTCCCAGTGAAGAGAGCGCCAACTGAGCCGAGTGCCCAGAGGATCCACATGTAGCCCGGGAGATAGTCGACAAAGATTCCGCGGTTGTAGAAACCCCACGGTCCGCGGGTCCCTAACTCAGATGCCCACGATCGGAATGAGTTGAGGTCGGCGGCGAATCCAGCGTCTGGAGGGAGTGCCACGTATGCGATGATCACCCGCAAGAGAATCCCGAGAGCAGCAATCAGCGCAAGTGTGCGAAGGCTGACCTGCTCGGTTGGTCGGCGGGCCGTCTGAGAAGTCATTTGCTGAGTGTAGCCGTGAAGGGAGTTGTGGAACGTGCCGCTGCAAGAGCTCTCGCTCTTCTTTCCTTGTCACAATGAGGCTGAGAACCTTGAGGCGCTCGTCGTCGATGCGCTTGCGGCGCTCCCCGACCTGGCCGCAGCCTATGAGGTCATTCTCGTTGACGATGGTTCCCGTGATGACACTGCCGGTGTCGCTGAGCGCCTCGTGCAACAGCACAACGGAACTGTTCGCTTGGTACGCCACGATGTAAATCGCGGATACGGAGGCGCGCTTCGCTCCGGCTTTGCGGCGGCGCGGTACAACTACCTTGCCTACACCGATGGCGACCGACAGTTTCGTGTCGCCGATCTTGCGCGTCTTGTTGAACGCGCGAAGGCCTCGCAGTCGCCAGTGGTGATTGGCTATCGATTGCGTCGCGCCGATCCGCCGCTGCGACTGATCTACGCCACCTTCTATCGCTTTGCGAATCAAATCTGGTTCGGGCTGCGTGTTCGCGATGTTGACTGCGCCGCGAAACTTTTTCGGCGCGACGCATTGCGCAACATCAACGTGCACTCTGATGGTGCATTCTTCTCGGCCGAACTTCTTATTCGCTTACGGCTTGCTGGTGTGAACATCGCTGAGGTTGGTGTGCCGCACTACCCGCGCACTGCTGGCTCGCCGACAGGGGCGCGCCTCTCGGTGATTGCGCGGGCTATTCGCGACTTTTGGTCGCTGCGGATTGGGCTCTGGGTGAGTCGCTCTCGCACGCTCTCGCGGGGCCGCGCGCTCCTCAACGACTAGCGCGCCAGTGGTGGCTCCTCGCCATCAAGCGAGTTCACGAAGTCACGGAAGAGTGAGAGTCGCTCCTCTTCTGCGGCCTCTGGAACAATCCCTTCTGTCAGGAGCAGTTCTGCCGAGATAAAGATTGGAGCCTCGGCGCGTAGCGCCAGCGCAACCGCGTCGCTCGGCCGTGCGTCGAGCTCTCGCTCTTCGCCGTTCGGGGCGACCATCAGCATCCGCGCACGAAATGTCTCTTCTCGGACTTCTGTGATGCGCACCTCTCGCAGTGTTGCGCCAAGGGCTCGTATGACCTGAAGCGCCGTATCATGCGTAAGTGGGCGCTCTGGTGTGACCCCTTGAAGGTGGTAGGCAATAGCGCTGGCCTCGTTGGGTCCGATTGGAATCGGTAGGTAGCGCGCCTCCTGCGCATCGCGAAGGAGCAGCACGTGCGTTCCAGAGATCATCTGGATGCGCACCCCATCAACCACCGCGCGTCGTAGTTCCATCGACCTATGATCGCACGCTTATGGTGTGGGGATCGGGGTCTCAATCACAGGATCAGGCGTTGGCTCAACGCTTGCCCCCGGCTCTTGTGTCACAGGTGTTCCAAGTATTGCGCTACGAACTCGTCCCACTTCGGCCCAGACAAACGTCGGTGCACCGCCGTCAGCGGCGGGAAGGATGTAGCCCCCGAGAATGTCGCCAATGGGGTTGCCCTGATCGCTGATGAGGTACTGCGCGAGCATGGCGCCGGATGGCGCTTTGCTGTATGCGATCACTCGTTGTGCGCTGTTATCCCAGACGTAGATGATCCCAGTTCGGCTTGCCCCCGCAGACATCACCAGTGTTGGAATAGGAAGGGGGCGGAGCAGTTCGTCGCCGATCTCAACTGGGCTCCAGTCGTCGGCGGCTCCGCCGAAATAGCGGCGCAACACACCGTTGTTCGTCATGTACACGTCGCCGTCAATGGCGATGCCCGTCATCGTGCCGAGTGCCATGGGGCTGATCAGGTATGCCGTCGGGGTGGCTGGGTAGCCCGTGCCGTCAGGGGCTGGTTGATACCGCAAGATCTGACGGGCTGATGGGTCTACAACATAGAGACGATAGAGCCCTGTCCCTGGATCGGCCGCGAAGCCAACGATCGCCTTGATGTCGCTCCCCCAGAGCTCACCGTCTCGAACACGAAGCTTGACTAGCGTCCCTTTGCCAGCCCCGTCGGAGGGTCGCCAGCGCCAGAGGTTTGATGAGGTGTCGAAGACCACGAGGTCGGGTCCGCACGAAGTGATCAAAAGGGCGCGACCCGTGCGCGTGCCGTAGAGGTCAAACCCGGGCTGGTAGACGACAGTCGCGCGGCCGCGTACCGCATCGACGCGATAGACCGCACCCGTCACTTTGTCGATCACATACGGAAGGCCGTCTGGCCCCTGGACGATCGCCTGAATCTCAACGCTGGCACCCGCCGCTTTGAAATCAAAGAGCTCGATTGGGGCTGTCTCGTTGACCAGAAAGATCTTGTTGAGCGCCCCTGCCGCCTCAGCTCGCAGCGCCGAGATTCGAGTGAGCGATACGCCCCCGGCCTCTGCAAGGTTCAGGTTGGAAATGGCGGTGAGCAGGATGCTTTTCACGCGTGCAGGGTCGTTCACAAAAAGGTTGGTTTGGGGATCAAGCGCTTCGCTGATACCAATCTCGGCGCTTCGGAGCGCTTCGCGTGCCTTCGCCGCAGCGTCAAGCTCAGGAGTTGATCCGCTGAGTACAAGCGCGGTGGCGCCACCTACTCCCGCGACCATCACCGCAGCGAGAAGGATGGCTGCCGATCGACGCCGGCGTATGCGCTTCGTTTGGTGCTCCGTCTCCTCTTCGCCTGCCGTTGGCGCGCGAAGGCTTGGCTCTGCGGGGGTTGCCGTAAGCCAAGGCGCATGGCGCTCTATCTCATTGGCAACACGCGCTAGGGCTCGCTGCCAGAACGAGGTGGAGGTTGCAGCGCGTTCTTGCCATGATCGCTCGACCAGCGGTTCAGCTGCGCTGCGATGTTCCGCGCGCAACCGCGCCGCCGCGCGGGCTCTCTCTTGTGCTATCCGCACCGCTTCACTCGTGCGTTGATCGCGAGCTGGGGGCGGCTGACTCTTTCCTCTCGCGCGCGGATCCACGCCGCTCCGAGTGCTTGGTCGTCGCGCATCGATCGCCGCTTGTGCCGCGGTGTCAATTGGCTCGTACGGTTGCGTGAGGGTGTCTGGCCGAGTCGGGTCGGCTTGAGGTGCTGCGGGCTTTGCGGCGGCGATGCGTGCTTCGCGCTCTAGGTTCCCCGCCTCCCAACGCGCACGAGCGTTAATTTTTGCAACGGCGACCGGATCGATCGGTACGTCAATGAGCGTGTCGCGCTCTGGCGTGGCCCGCTCGACAGCCTTCCGAACAGGTCGCAGCACTTCGAGGAGCACGGCTGGGTAGTTGAGTGGGGCGAATGCGCCGCTTGCTGGGGTGCGCAGTTTCACCGTGCGGTTTGCCTCGTCCGCCGTTATCGCCATCGCAACGCGATCCTCTGGCGACATGGAGAGTCGCGCTGCAGAGATTCCGCCGCGCTCAAGCGTTCGCGACGCTGCGCCAGGCGCATCTTCGGGCAACATGATGGTTCCTGATCGTCCTTCTGTGGTCTGGCGCGCCGCAATCGCAATGCCGCTCGTGCGCGCTACAAGGACCTCGTCGCGTGAGAGCGCGACTATGCCAACCGCAACTTCGTTGCCGAGCTGCTTCTGGGCAGCGGTGAGCGCGCGGCGCGCTCGCTCCGCCGGACTCGCCGACGCGTCTTTGTCGTAGAGGTTTAAGGTCTCGTTCGCCGCTCGCCGCAACTGGTCGGTGGTTGCTCCGGTGAGAGAGATCAACACGGTGCGCGTGCCAAGTACGCGCTCTTCCGAGGGCCCATTCGGGGTGCGCGCGAGCAAAATCCAGCCTGGGCCAAACGCTGGCTCGGCTGCGGTAAGAACTGCGGGGTGAATGGTCTGTTCCGTCTGGTCCATATGTTGAGGATACGCTCAGTCTTGGTCGCTGCTTGGATTAGTGATTCGTACCGTCAGGCTCGTCGAGCAGCAGGACGGGTGGGTGGCCGCGCTCATCGGTGAGGAGTGTGATCTCAGCAAAGAGGAGCGCGAGGAGCAGGCTCCGTTGCTGGCCACGTGACGCCGTTGGGGAGATGTCGTTGCCACCAACATGGAAGGCGATGTCGTCGCGATGTGGGCCCACTAGGGTGTAGCCCTGATACCCCTCGGTCTCGGCAGTTTGGTCAAACGCCTGTGAGAGGCGAGCGACACACTCGCTCGCGGATTCATCGGGGCGGTACCCCTCACGTGACAGGTAGTGCGTTTCTAAGGGGGCCTCATTTGGCGCTACCTCTTTGTGTGTTGCTGACAGAACGGGCGCCAGCGCGGCGAGGAGGGCAAGGCGGCCAGCGACCACCTCAGATCCGGTGGCCATGAGCATCTCAGTCCAGGGCCGCATCTCGCTTGCGATGGAGCGGCGAGCTGCACCATCAACCTCGAGCGCGTCTTTCAGCAAACGGTTACGTTGCCGAAGCGCTCGCTCATAGCGCGAAAGGGCTGACTCATATCCCTGTTGCCACTGTGACGCGACTCGGTCGAGCAGCCCACGGCGCACCGCCGGTGCGCCAACAACTAAACCTGTCTCTTCGGGAACAAATGCCGCCACGCGCAGTCGCTGCCCGAGCGCCGCTGAGGCGCGTGGTGTGCCGTTCAGCACGTGCTTTGCTCGCCCCACACGCGCAATTTCTACACCGAGCGTTGACTGTGTAAGGGGGTCGGCCGGATCGGAGCCGTCATCGCGCACGGTGACAGTGATTGAAGCCTGGTCGCCGCCACTGGCAATCACCTCGCGCAGCGCACCTGCGCGGTGCGAGCGACCAGTCGCTGCAATGATGCACGCCTCTAGAATCGTGGTCTTTCCTGCGCCGTTCTCGCCCCAGAAGATGTGTGCGCCTGGTGTCAGCGCAACGGCGCCGTCGGCCCAGCTGCGCACTTGGTGAAGTCGCACGCTCTCAATCATTGTGCGCCGCGCGTTCGCGAGCGGTGCGGGTCAGGAGGGCGTGCGCACCGGCATCACAACGTGCAGGTAGTCGCGACCGTCAAGCGGACGAAGCAACCCGGGTGCGACAGGGCCGGTGAGTTCGAGTGAAAATTGGTCGGCCTCGACGCGGGAGAGCACATCGACAAGGTACTTTGCGTTGAATGCGATCGTTGTCCCTTCGCCTTCGACCTTCGCCTCGATGTGCGCTGCGTGATCACCCACGTCTGCCGCCGCGGTGATGTCGATCGCGCCACCACCCTCAGCGGTAATTGCAAAGCGCACGATGTGCGCGGATGCGTCGGCGACAACCTGCGCAAGTTTCACTGCGGATAGGAAGCTGTCTCGATCAAGCGTCACTTTTGTGGTGTGACTCGTTGGCACCACTTGCTGGAAATTCGGAAATTGTCCCTCGATCAAGCGGCTCACCAGCATAGTGTCACCAAGCTTGAACTGCAGCTGGTTCTTTGTTGGGGTAAAGGTTATTTCGACAAGGTCTTCAACATCAGAGAGAAGCCGTAGTAGTTCGGCGTACGAGCGGGCTGGCACGATCAAGCTTGTCTCCGGTGCGGCCTCCGCAAGCGGTGCGCCGGCGACGGCGATGCGGTAGTTGTCAGCGGCGGCAAATGTTGCCTTTCCTCCGGTGAACTTTGTCAGCACGCCGGTGAGGATCGGTCGAGCCTCGTCACCGGCGGCGGCGAAGACGGTTGACTCGAGTGCGGCCTTTAGCGCCTTTTGGGTGATGCGCGCAGTTGGTCGCTCGCCAGCAGCTCCCACAGGCGGGTAGTCATCCGCCGGTGTCGCACGAAGGTGTGACGCATTGCGACCACACTTAATCTGAACGCGGCCATCGGCCAGGAGTGAGAGATCGATCTTCTCGTTTGGGAGGCCGTTGACCACGTCTGCGAGCAGGCGGGCGGGGATTGTGGTGGAACCCTTCTCTTCAACCTTTGCTGGGACCCAGTGGGTGATCGCGATGTCGAGGTTTGTGGCGACAAGGCGTAGCCCGCCATCCTCAGTGCCGAGATACACGTTCGACAAGATCGGGAGCGTGTTCCGGGTAGCCACAGCGTGACCAACGATGGCGAGACCGCGGGCGAGGTGGTCTTGGATTGCCGAGAGCTTCATCTGTTCCTCCACATATAGGTTCCCCCTCTAGAGTAATAGTGTTTTAGTTGTTTTATCTCGTACTCACCGTATTCGTACTGTGGGCGGCGTGGAGAGCCGTGCTCACCTTCGCACAAATGCGCCGTGGGAAGGACCCTCTCCCGCGTGGAGAACCGCGGCGCCACCCCCCGACACACCCTCTCTGCTGGGGAGACCCTGCGGAAAACCCTGCCTGGTTACCCACACCCCAGTTCACACCTTTTGCGGAAAGCCCCCACAAAACCACACCGGCTGGAGCGTTATCCACGAGATTTCCACAACCTGGCGAGGGTTACGGGCGGGCGGCAACCCCTTGGCCCAGACGCAGGAGCGCTTCGCGTAGCAGGGCAACTTCGCGGCGGAGCTCGCCGTCGTAGCTCATCTCCCGCTCGATCTTGGTGCAGGCGTGAATGACCGTAGAGTGGTCGCGCCCACCCAAGGCGGCGCCGATGCGCACGAGCGAGGCGTCGGTCTCTTCGCGAGAAAGGTACGCCGCGATCTGTCGCGGGGTCACGATCTCCCGGTCTCGCTTTGGCCCGCGAAGCTGCTCCACCGTGAGGCTGAAGTGTTCAGCAACGGTGGCAACTACCTGCTCCGGCTCAAGGATGCGCTTCGGGTTTGGGTATACCGCCTCGCTCAGTACACGTGACGCGAGCTCCATCGTGACCGGCATGCCACTGAGGCGACCAACGGCAACGAGTCGCGTGAGCGCACCCTCTAGTTCTCGTACGTTGCTCTGCACGCGTCGGGCAACCTGTTCGACGACATCATTGGCAACGATGACGCCGCTCTCCTCGGCCTTCGCGCGCAAGATCGCAATGCGTGTCTCAAGATCCGGAGACGAGATGTCGGCGATCAGGCCCCACTCAAACCGCGAGCGCAAGCGCTCTTCAAGCAACGAAATCTCTTTCGGTGTGCGATCTGACGTCAACACAATCTGCTTTCCAGCGGAATGCAGCGCGTTGAACGTATGGAAGAACTCTTCCTGGGTGCGCTCCTTATCGGCAAGGAACTGAATGTCATCAATGAGCAGCACATCGATCTTGCGGAAGCGCGAACGGAACGCCTCAGCCCCGCTCTGCTGAATGCTGGTGATGAACTCGTTCGTAAACGCTTCACCGGTGATGTACAACACTTGGCGCTTCGGCGAACGCTCAGCCACCGCATTGCCGATTGCGTGCAACAGGTGTGTTTTACCGAGGCCGGTGCCGCCGTACAAGAAGAGGGGATTGTAAGCGCCACCGGGTCGCTCCGAAACCGAGAGCGAGGCCGCATGCGCAAGCCGGTTCGCTGCGCCAACGACATAGGTCGCAAACGTGTAGCGAGCATTGAGGTTCGTTGCGCGCGTTGGCGTCTCGCGATTGATGACGCGCACGCTCTCTTGCGGCGCAGTGACTCGCGGGGCGGAATCGTTTGCGACAACAGCCTTCCCTTTTGCCGCGAGTGCGCCGTGCGCATCAAGCTCAGCGTCACTCACCACCTCAACGGAGAGGGTGACGCTGTAGCCGACAACCTTCGCCAACGTCTGTGCGATCAGGGAGCGATAGCGCTCATCGACCCAATCTTTTGCGAATCCGGATGGAACACCGAGAACAAAGGTGGCAGTTGGTTCGTCGACACGAAGAAGTGCTGTGCGGCGGAACCAGGTCTCGAATGTGGCCTGCGAGAGGCTGATCTCCAGCTCTCCGAGGACCGCGCGCCAGACCTGTCGTCGATCCATTCCGCTGCGCCCCCCTCTATTCCGTCGGTGTGCGCCACCAACACTGCGGCAGAAGGGCGGGGTCGCCGAGGAGTCGGCGGTACCACCCTGGTGCAAACTTGAGTCTGTGCTGACCGGCTTACGCTAGCCCCTCCCACAGCCCCAGACAGAGAGACCAACCGACGGTGTGATGTCGCTCGGGCCCTTTGTGGGGAGGCGGAGAATAGCACCCGCGGCGCTTCCTGCAAGCCCAGCCTCACCCCGATTTTTGATACCCCCTAGGGGTATCTGGGTAAATCCCCGTTACAGGGGCCGCAATTGACACCGCCGCCTGCGAGGAACGATACTTCCCCTCTCAGAACCGCCCTCTTCGCGGCCTGAGTGAAAACCAGGAAGAACCCCTCTGGGGCCACCGCCGACGTCGGCAACCGTGGCACTTGAGACCATCAGATCGGAGCGATACCAATGAAGCGAACGTATCAGCCGAAGAAGCGCCAGCGGTTCCGCGAGCACGGATTCCGTAAGCGCATGTCGACAACGTCCGGCCGTCGGGTTCTTGCCCGACGCCGCGCACGCGGTCGCAAGCGCCTCACCGTCTGATCAAGGCGGCGCGTACGCGCCCCAGGAGCATCGACATGTTGCGCACACCCTCTGACTTCGCCGCGCTAAGCGCCGCACCCGGCGTTACCACGCCGCTGCTCGGCGTTCGCCATCGCACCGTTGCAGCTACCGAGGGCGCCACACCGCTCCGCCTCGGCATCGCAACGAGCCGCAAGGTGGGGAACGCCGTGGTGCGCAATCGCATTCGTCGACGACTGAAGAGCATCGCGCGCGAGCTCGCACCACAGGTGCGCCCGGGCGCTGAGATCCTGATCGGCGTTCGCGCCGCAGCGAGCACCGCGTCGAGCGCCGAGTTGCGCGCCGCGCTCACAGAGTGCCTACGTCGCGCCCGACTGGTTGAGGCCTCGGCATGAGCGCGCTGCGCCGCATCGTTGGCCTGCCGGCCCTCGCTGGAACACTGCTCATTAAGACCTACCGCGTGCTGTTTTTTTGGCTCCCGTCGAGCTGCCGATTCGAGCCGAGCTGCTCGCGTTATACAGAGGAGGCGATTGTGAAGTACGGATTACTGAAAGGCTCCTGGATGGGTGCCAAGCGCATCGCGCGCTGTTCGCCACTCAACGCTGGTGGATTGGACCCAGTCCGATGAGCCGCCAGACGATGAAGGTTCTCGCACTGCTCGGCTTTGCGGTGCTGCTCGTTGCCGCCTGCGGCGGCGCTGGCGCAACAGCGAGCGTGAGCCCAACGCCACATCCACCACTCGTACCTGCTGCGCCAGGCGCAGATCCGTTTAGCCTGCTCGCTTGGCTCTTCACGCCGATCTTCCAGGCGCTCTTCATCGGACTTGTGCTGCTCGACCGCCTCACCGGCGATATCGGCATTTCAATTCTAATTCTGACGCTCATCATCCGCGTCATCTTGATCTCGCCGTATCGCAAGCAGCTGGTCTCGCAGAAGCGCACCCAGTTGCTCGCCCCAGAGGTGGCCGAGATTCAGCGTCGCTACAAGGGCGACAAGGTCAAGATTCAACAGGCACAGATGGAGCTCTACAAGTCTCGCGGCGTCAGCCCGTTCGGCGGCTGCCTTCCAACGCTGTTGCAATTCATCGTGCTCATTCCGATGTACACCGTGATCTCCAACGGCCTCACGAACCCGAACCCAACAGGGATGTTGAGCGTCTTCGGGTTCAACATCGGTGATGCGGTTGGCGTGGTGTGCGCGAATGGTTTCGGCACTGCCACGTACGACAACATGAAGCCGTGCATCGAAGCAACGGTGCCGTGGCTCGGCGGGCTGAACGCATCAAAGCCGTCGGTGATTGAGATCGCTGGCTTCGGTGTTTCGATCCTCGCAATCATTAGCGCACTTCTTCAGGTCATTCAGACGCGCATGGTGATCAACCCAAATGCGTCAAAGAGTGATCCAATGTCAGGCGCACAGGGTCAGACCATGGTGCTCCTGCCACTTATCTCGGTACTGTACGGCGGGATTCTTCCCGCCGGCCTGTTCATCTACTGGATCTCGTCCACGCTGTTCTCGATCGTTCAGCAGTACTTGATCCTCGGTTACGGTGGGCTCTTCCCGCTCTTTGGGTGGACACCTGCCTTTGCCGTTAACCATGCCCCGCGCTTCCCAGTGGCGATGCCGGAATCGGTTCCGGATGTTGCTGGGGAAGCGGTGGTTCCACACGAACGAACGGAGCTTGACCGCGCTGCATCAGCGGCCGCCACGATCCGTTCGGCGAAGAAGCGCGACCGACATGGTCGACGAGGGAGTAGGTAATGGCGAACGAGAGCGCATATCAGGAGTTCACCGGCAAGAGCGTTGAAGAGGCACTGAAGGGTGCCTGCGAGGCGTTCAAGGTCGGCATTGGCGATCTCGATTTCGAGATCATCGCCCCAGGGTCGCGCGGTGTACTCGGGATGGGTGCTGAGCCTGCCCGCATCGTTGCCGCGCCAATCAGCGCACTCGGTGGTGCCGCACCGAAGCGTGCCGGCGAGTCAAGCCGCCCAGCACCTACACCACCTCCCGTTCGCGAAGAGCGCGCCCCGCGCCCAGCACCACGCAGCGACGCACCAGTAGCGCGAGCCGCTGCACCACAGTCTGCAGCACGCCCAGCACCGCGCAACGATCGCGGGCCACGACCTGAGCGTGCACCGCGCCCTGAGCGCGCACCACGTGAGGAGCGCGAACCACGAGAGCGACGTGAGCGCAGCGAGACGACGCCAGAGATGATCAGTGGCGGCAAGGAGATCCTTGAGACGCTGGTGAAGCACCTCGGCTTCGAGGCTGAAGTACGCGTCAACGGTACGGGTGCGGACGCCGTGTTGAACGTCGCCGGCACCTCACCAGAGGCGGTCGATGAGCTGAACAACTTGATCGGCGGCCGCGGCGAGCGACTGCAGGCGATCCAGCACCTCGTCAACCTGATGCTCAGCCGCAAGATGGGCGAGTGGGCGCGTGTCACCGTAGACATCGAAGAGTATCGAGGTCGACGTGAGGCACAGCTCCGCGCACT
>RGBZ01000150.1 GCA_009919365.1 bacterium | reverse complement strand
GCCGCAGCTCCGGGCCGCGCGCGCGCATCGTGCGCCGCAGGCGCGGCGGAATCTCCGTCACCGCTACCGAACTTCGCGCCCTCGTTGAGCGCACCCTCCGCGTTTCTGGTGCACCGAAGAGTGGTGAGGTGGTCGTCACCCTCGTTGATGACAACGAGATCACCGCACTAAACGAATCACAGATGAAAAAGCGTGGCGCCACCGATGTCTTGAGCTTCCCGTTGCTTGAGCCGACCGCGTACCCCGCGCGACCCGGCACCACGCGACGCGCCGCACACAAAGTTAGTGCCCCGATCGTCACCGGCGAAACGCTTCCGCTTGGCGACATCGTCATCAGCATCGATCGCGCCATTGCACAGGCGCGCGACGGGCACGGCGGCACCGATGGTGGGACGAGCCATGCCCCCGCCGACGAACTGCGACTTCTCGCCGTGCATGGCGCGCTGCACTTGTGCGGCTGGGATCACCGCACCCCCGCCGGTCGTACGGCGATGTGGGCGGAGCAGGAGCGGATTCTGCGCGCACACAAACGAGCGATGGGAGCAACCTGATGAGTCAGGATCGCCGCCTCGTTGTTGGTCTCGGTAACCCAGGCGACAAGTACCGCTACACGCGACACAACATCGCCTGGCTCGTGCTCGATGCCTTCGCAGATCGCGTGAACTGGCGTGGTGGCGGAAAGCGTCGCGATGCGGCGATGGTGCATGCCGGCCGCGTCCTGGGTCTTGATCTGGTGATGGCGAAGCCCGACACCTTCATGAATGAATCAGGCATTGCCGTGCGCAAGCTGCTCGCCGCCGAGCGCGTGCCACTCACGGCGCTGCTCGTGGTCGTTGACGATTTCAGCCTGCCGTTTGGCACGCTCCGATTCCGCGAGGGGGGGAGTGCCGGCGGGCACAACGGCCTCACCTCCATCACCGACGAGCTCGGCACCGACAAGTACCCACGACTGCGCGTGGGCATTGGCGACCCGCGTCAATCGGGCACGGCGCAGCAGCACGTGCTTGGAGAGTTCACCGCCGCCGAGCGGCTACGCCTTCCAGAGGTTGAGGTTGCGACCGGTGAGGCGATTGAGATGTGGGCGCGCAGCGGGCTGAACAAGGCGGCGACCGCGTTTAACGGCTGGGCGCTTCCAGAACCCGAGGCTGGCAGCGCCGCCGACCCGGCCAACCTGCCGAAGCCAGGTGAGATCGACGGCCCAGCCGGCGCCGATAGGATTCGCAAGACCGCACATGGATGGCGAAAGATCCTCGGTCGCGACAAGGCCGATCGCGAAGGGTGAACCGCCACACGCCGTCACTCGCGCCGCTCCTCGACACGCTGCGCGCCGCAGCACCATTCACGGCTCTCACCAAACAACTCGGCAAGAGCGACGCGTCGCTCATCCATGTTCCCCATGCGGCAAAGGCGCAGCTCGGCGCAGCGCTCGCCGCTGATCGGCGCATCGTCTGGGTTGCGCGCGACCCCGAGGTCGCCGAGCGCGTTGCCGATGCGCTGCGCTCCTGGTTCCACGATCCAACCGACGTCGTACTGCTTGAGCCGCGCAGCGCACTTCCGTATGAGCGCGGCGAACTCGTCATTGATGAGTCGGCCGGCCGTGTCGCAACGCTCGCCGCATGGCATGAGGGGAGCCCGCGCATCCTGGTCACCTCGCTGCTGGCAGTGGCGCAGCCAACGATCTCGCTCCTCGACCTGCGCGCCGAGACGCTCCTTTTGCGCGCGGGGGATCGCATCACCCTAGACGCCGTCACGACGCGCGCCATCGCCCTTGGGTACGAGGCTGTCTCGCTCGTGGGTGGTCGCGGCGAGATCGCAAGGCGTGGCGGCATCGTTGACCTCTTCCCCGCAGGCGAAACCTCGCCACTCCGCATCGAGTGGTTCGGCGATGAGATCGAGAGCATTCGACGGATTGATCCTGCCGACCAGCGCAGTCGCGAGGCGGTGCCGCTGGTGCAGTTGCTGCCAGCGAGTGAGTTCCCGCTTGATGCGGCACGGATTGCCGCGGCCCGAGCAACCGCCGAAGGGATCGTGCGCGCTAGCGGGGAGACGGAGCTGCCGCCGCGACTCGCCGAAGACCTCGCCCGTTGGGAGGCGGGGATTGCGGCGCGCAGCCAGGCCGAGCGCGGTGATGGCCTTGAACTCTGGTCGGTGTTGCTGAGTGCGGAGCGCGCCTACGACCAGGTGGGCGACGCGCTGGTGGTACTCGACGAGCCTGGCGAACTGCGCCAGGCCGCCGATGCACTCTCGCGTCAGACCGAAGAGCGCGCCGATGTGCTGCGCACCACACGCCTGCTCCCGGCCGGCTGGCCGTCGCCGATTCCCGATGCAGGTGCACTGATCGCGGCACTCACCAGCGCCGGTCGGCAGCGTCTGGCGCTCACCTGGAGCTCCGACGTAACCTCGTTGATTCGCGCCGAAGGCGACGAC
>RGBZ01000149.1 GCA_009919365.1 bacterium | reverse complement strand
CCGACGTCCTGTCGAGGCGTGGATGAACAGTTACTGGGGTAACTTCGGCGCGGCGTGGGACAGCGTCCTGCAGACCGGTGCCGCAGGTGCCGATGCAGCCTCGACGGCATGCGATGCCATGGAGACTGCAAACGTCGACGCGGGCCTCTGGCCATAGTCGGCTGCTAGCCACGAGCTAGCCGCTTAGGTGTAACCGCGATTGGGGCGGGGGCTTCGGCTCCCGCCCCGATTGCTATCTAAGGATCGAGAGAGAAGAGGGAGGTCGGGTGAGTATCTTCACACGCGTTAACCGACGAACCCTAACTCCGTATATGTTCATCGCCCCCGCCATGATTGTCATGGCGATCGTCACCATCTATCCGCTGATCTTTCAATTCTGGATGTCGTTTACCAACTACGGTCTCGCTAACCTCCGCCAAGGTGCACCAGCCCCGGACTGGGTTGGCCTTGAGAATTACGTCAAGATTCTCACCAGCGAACTCTCAATTCCGAACTACTCATTCCTGAGGTTATTTCTCTACAACATCTTCTGGGCGCTGAGCAACGTCACCATCCACATCATTCTCGGTGTCGCTATTGCGCTCTTACTGAATCACCCAGGGTTGAAGCTCAAGCGCCTCTACCGCGCCCTCTATGTGCTCCCCGTGCTGATCCCGCCCATTGTTGTGGCAACGACGTGGCGCAATATGTTCAATCAAGACGCAGGCGCCGTGAACATGTTGCTCGGCCTCGTTGGCCAGGTCTTTCGTATTCCACCGGAGACGTTCCAACTTGATTGGCTCCGCCAGGTGGAGGATCCGATCAGCTTCATTCCGCTGCCGCTCAGCTACTACGCCATGTTGGTCGCCAATATCTGGCTCGGCTGGCCACTGAACGCGGTGGTGGCAACTGGCGCCTTGCAGGCGATCCCGAAGGATCTTTATGAGGCGGCTGAGATTGACGGAGCCGGCAGGTGGGCCTCGTTCAAGACGATCACCCTCACCTACCTGCGTCCGGCAATGGTCCCGTTTGCGATCTACGGCTTTGTCGTGACGTTCAATCTCTTCAGCCTCGCCTATTTCATGAGTTCGGGAGGGCCGTTTGGGCGCACTGAGCTCCTTGTCACCCAGGCATACCGACTCGTGAATGAGCGCCAGCTCTATGCGGTGGGTGCCGCCTTCGCGGTCGTGCTCTTTGTCATCTTGCTCACGATCAGCCTCATTACCAACCGCATCTCGAAGGCTACGGCGCGATATGACGACTTCTAAGCGCCGCTCGTTCCGGGAGCCGTCGCTGCTCACCAAGATCCTGCTTCAGGTTGCCGCGATCGGCATCCTGATCACCGTGCTCTTCCCGATCATCTGGGTCTTTAGCGTCTCGCTCTCGCCACTCAATCTAATCCGCCCTGACGGCCTCAACCTAATTCCGAAGGATGCGACCCTCGAGGCGTATCTCCAGGTGATTGAACGGCCTACAGGTAATCCGGTGAGCTTCCTTGAGCTCGCGTTCAATTCGATGAAGATCGCTGGAGGCACGGCGCTCGCAAGCGTGTCGCTCGGCGTGCTTGCCGCCTACCCACTAAGCCGCCTTGCATTCAGGGGGCGCACCTTCATCATGCTGGTCATCCTCGGCGTACTCATGCTCCCAGCGGTCGCCACGCTGGCTCCGCTTTTCGTCACCCTGAACAGCATCAAGCTCGACCTGCCGATCCTCGGCACATTCAACCTGCGCAACTCGCAACTCGGCGTCGGCATCGCCATCGTTTCGGGATCGCTTCCGTTCGCCATCTGGAACCTGAAGGGCTACCTTGACACGATCCCGCGCGAACTTGAAGAGGCGGCCGCCGTTGACGGCGCGTCACAGGCACGGATCTTCCGCAGCATTGTCTTGCCACTCGCCCTCCCAGCCATCGCCGTAACCGGGTTCCTTGGATTCATTAGCGGCTGGACAGAGTTCTATTACTCCTGGATGTTCCTCACGCAACCGCGGGACTTCACGCTGGCGATGGCGCTCTCAGCAATGACAGGTACGTATGCCTCGGCCATTCCGTGGCCGCTCGTTTCCGCCTTCTCGATCATGCTCACACTGCCGCCAGCGATTGTGTATCTGCTAAGCCAGCGCTTCATTACGGGCGGACTCGCGGTCGGCTCGGTTAAGGGGTGAGTTCGTCGCGGCCCGAGGGGCCCAACACGCCGGCCTGGGTGCGCGACGCCGTCTTCTATCAGATCTTCCCCGACCGCTTTGCGCGCTCTGCGCGAACACGGCCACCAGGACCACTTGAAGCATGGGATACCCCACCAACACACCACGGCTTTAAGGGGGGCGACCTTCGCGGCATCACGGAGCGACTTGGCGAGCTGCAGGAGCTTGGCATCACCGCACTCTATTTGTGCCCAATCTTTTCGAGCGCATCAAACCATCGCTATCACACGTATGACTACTTCAACGT
>RGBZ01000148.1 GCA_009919365.1 bacterium | reverse complement strand
GCCGCAGTCGCCGGCGGACTCGAGCGCAGCGGTCGTATCGTGACGAGTGCGGCACTGATTGTTGTTGTGGTCGCCGGATCGTTTGTCTTTGCCGAGATTGTGTTGATCAAGGCGCTCGGTGTTGGTGTAGCGATTGCTGTGGCGCTCGACGCAACGATCGTTCGCGCACTGCTTGTTCCGGCAACGATGCGCCTGCTCGGCGACAAGAACTGGTGGGCACCGAAGTGGATGGAGCGACTGCTTGAGGGTCGCATCGCCACCGAGGCAGAGGCGGAGCGACGATGATGCGACGCGGCCTGCTACTTGTGTTGAGCGCGGCACTCGCCGCTGCATGTTCCGGTCCGATCCTGGCAAACTCACCAGCACCTACTGGCGCACCGTATGAGAAGCCAACGCCGCGACCGAGCGCGATCGATCCGATAGCTGTGTCGCTTCCGGCAGATGATGCGCCACACGATCGACTCACCGAGTGGTGGTATGTGACTGGCCACCTCACGACACTTGATGGCGCGCGAGAGTTCGGCTACGAGGCGGTTGTCTTCCGTGCGAAGCGTGGGCAGTTCCCCGTCTCATGGGCGTCGATGTTGGTGCTTCCCGACGGCGGGATGGAGATTGGTGGCAACGGCCTGATGTTGCAGTTGGGCGCTGGCCGCGCGCCGGTGCTGCATGACACCGATGGCTGGGTTGCCTTCGCCGACGCCGGCGGCTCGTACTACTACTCGCGCACGCGCATGCCAACTGGCGGCACGTTGACGGTTGGTGGCGAGACGTTCGCGGTAACGGGGAGCTCCTGGTTCGATCATCAGTGGGGCGACTTCATTGCCATTGGCGGGGGCGGTTGGGATTGGTTTGCGCTGAACCTCAGCGACGGCAGCGACTTGATGCTCTCGTTCGTGCGCGCCAAGGATGGAACCTTCCCGCTCGTGTACGGCACCTGGGTTGAGGTCGGCGGCGAGGTTCGGCACATTGAGGGGGGTGAGATCAGCCTGACGGCCCTCGGCTCCTGGACCAGCCCGCGTTCGGGTGCGACCTGGCCCTCGGGCTGGCGGGTGCAGATCGCGCAGATCGGCCTCGACGTGACCGTGACCCCAGAGTTGGCCGACCAAGAGCTGAATACCCTCGAGACCACCGGGGTCATCTATTGGGAGGGGGCGAACTCGGTGGTGGGGACCCTGGCTGGGCGCCCAATCTCGGGGCGCTCTTATGTTGAGCTCACGGGGTACGCGACCCTTCGCTAACTCTCCCGCTAGAATCGGCGCATGACAGAGAACGGCACCCAGCCAGTCGCCCCAAAGGCTCCGCGCGACCGCGGCGCCCGCCGCTTCGTCACCTTCACCTACCTGGTGATTGGTGGCGTGATCGCCTATGCGCTCATCTCTGGCCCCGACGGCTTCGCCGCCTCGGTCAACAAGTTCCTCACCGCCTCGCCGGCACCATCGGCATCGCCGAGCGCCTCACCGTCCACCAGCGCCACCCCGTAACGTCGGGCCGCCGCGCGTGAGCCACATCTTCGTCTCCCCCCATCCCGACGACGCAGCACTCTCGTGCGGTGGCCTGATCGCCAACCTTCGTGAGCTCGGGCAGAACGTCATCATCCTGAGTGTCTACTCCGGTCACGGCGATCTCGATCGCCTCACCTCGTACCAGCGCCAGGCACTCGGCTTTGGCGGCAAGGCGATCTGGCCGGCAACACAAGCGTTTGATAGCGGCTCGATTGCCGCCGACAACGCGGTGCCAGGCGAAACTGCTGACGCGCTCGCCCCATGGCAGGCCGAGCCTGCACGACTGAAGCAGACGCAGCGCGAGGCCGATGAGAGCGCCAAGGAGTTCTGGCAGCGCGCCTCGTGGTATCGACGCGCCGACATCAGCGCAACCTCGCTGCCGGGCGGACGCTCGCGCGACACCAGCAACGGACAGGGCGTGGCTGATCCAGGTGCCGTTGCCGTTGCCGCCGCAGCAGGCGAGGCAATGGCGCAGCGCCGCCAAGAGGATGAGCGCTACGCACTCTTTGCTGAAGCTGCCGTTGTGTTCCTTGATCTGCCCGACGCCGTGTTCCGCGGATACGAGGGCGATGAGCAGTTGCTCGGCAGTGTGCGCGAGCATGATGCAGCACCGATTGATCTGCTGCGCAAGGAGATCGCGCGACTTGAGCCGCAGCGTGTCTACTTCCCACTCGGCATCGGCTCACACGTCGACCATCAGCTCTGCCGCCGCGTTGGCGCCGCACTGCTCGGCGATGCGCAGGCGTGGACGATGCCCGGCATTGACTGGAGTGAGAAGGTCGCCTTCTACGAAGACTTCCCATACGCCTACTGGCAGCAGTTTGATCCTTCGGCTGGTTTGCCGGCCAACTACACCGCCGGTCTCCCTGCGGGCATCCGACTCGCCCCAGAGATCGCCGACATCACCGACGTGCTCGAGCAGAAGGTGCAGGGGATCGCGCAGTACGAGACACAGGTA
>RGBZ01000147.1 GCA_009919365.1 bacterium | reverse complement strand
TTTGATGAGGCGGTACAGGTGGTTGCGCAGCACGACCGCGCCTCTGCTTCGCTCCTGCAGCGCCGTCTCCGTATCGGTTATGCACGGGCCGCCCGAATCATCGACCAACTGGAGGAGAAGGGCTACATCGGATCGTTCGATGGCTCAACCGCTCGGGTGGTGAATCGCGACAAGATCGCCGCTGATGCAGCTGGTGCCAATGGCGACAGCACAAATGGAACGAGCGCAGCGGGGGAGACAGGGGAGGAGGCTTAACTCATGAGAGATCAAGTGCCCCTATCTCCCCAGGAACTAGGATTCAACGAAGAGGTTGCAGCACAGACCCCGAGCATTGGTGATCGACTCCGCCAAACTCGTGAGCGGCGTGGTGTAAGCATTGCTGAGGCGGCTGCCACGCTAAAGATTCGCGCTCCGATCCTTGAGGCATTTGAACGCGAGGACCATAGCCAACTTCCGCCACGCGTCTATGCGTTCATGGTTCTCCAGCTTCTGCGGTTCATCCTGCCCCCCTCTATCGCAATCACGTATCCAGTAGAAGCGATCAACAATCTCGAGCCAGGAACGCTCTCCTACGAGATCAAGGGCACGGCTGACGCGCGGGCTAGCATCGTCATCAGCACCAGCGCTGGGGCACAGCTCACCACCGAAGCGGATGAGAGCGGCCTCTGGAGTCTCATTGTGCCTCTCGGTACTGGCCGCACAGAAGTTGTCGCCAACGCGGTGAAGCCGGGCACTGGGGGTGAATCGAGCACCTCGGCGGAGCGTGTCTTCGTGGTGGCACTTCCCGATAAGGTTGCTCCCGAGATCACCGTAACGGAGCCGTCAGCCAATCTCGCCATCGAGGATGGTGACGTGCCGATCTCGCTTCTCACAACTCCAAATAGCGAGGTTGGAATCACCGCAACCGATACTGCAGGGGGGCTCATCTCCTCCACGCTCACCAGCGACGCTACTGGGGCTGCCACTGGGGGAATCGCCCTGCCGGCGGGGCGCTGGACCTTGAGCTTCAGCATCACCACTGCCGACGGCGCGCTCGGTCAGGCTACCCGCACGGTGGATGTCTCCTTCACTGGCGTTACGGTGAGCGTCACCGGCGGGACTACTGCAACGTGGATTCGCGTCTGGGTAGATGGCCAGCTTGACCCGACCATTAGTGTTTCAGGGAAGACCATGTCTCCTGGAGCACGGCTCATCTTTACGGGGGCGAAGCGCATTGATATCCGTAGCGGCGATCCCTCTGCCCTTCTATTCACGCTCAACGGGCGTACCATAAGCGGGATTGGGAGCGGCACGGGAGCCGAAACATACGCCTTCCTGAGCGACGGGAAGGTGCAGAAGTCATCAAGGAGGTAGCGCATGGCAGCCGATAACTCGTTCGACGTGGTCTCGGAATACGACGAGCAGGAGCTCAAGAACGCCCTCGACCAGACGCGGCGGGAGGTCGCTACGCGATACGATTTTCGCGACGCCACCGCGGAAATCAAGGAGGAGAAGGGCGAACTGGTCATCCGCGTGGACGGCGATCTGCGCCTGAAAGCCCTGCGCGACATCCTCGAATCAAAATCGGTGAAGCGCGGCATTGACCTGCGAACGTACGACTGGGGGAAGGCCGAGGCAGCGGGTGGGGACACCCTTCGTGTCCACGTCAAACTCCGCAAGGGCCTCGACGATGCCGCAGCGAAGAAGATTGCCAAGTTCATTCGAGACACCTTCCCTAAGGTGAAGACCCAGATCCAGGGGGAAGCGGTGCGTGTCACCGGCAAGTCACGCGATGAGCTCCAAGAAGTGATGGCCAGCCTGAAAGATCTCGACGTGGAGCGGCCGCTGCAATTCGAGAACTACCGGTAGCACGTGACGCGCTCAATTAGCGAGATTGCGGCTGGACTAGAACCCTCTCGCCAGGGGGCGGCGCTCCAAAAGGGTTCGCGTCTCCACATCATTGGGGTTGGCGGAACGGCCGCACTCGCAGCCGCGCTGCATGCCAAAGCACTTGGAGTGAGCGTTTCGGGATATGACCAGGCCCTGGGAGCGGAGTCGGCGGCCATCCTGCTCAGTGCAGGGATTCCAGTCGGTTCTGCAGAGAGCCCCACGGACCTTCAGGGGTGTGCGCCGCTAAGTGCCGAGAGCGTGGTCGCGATCTCAAAGGCGATTACCAGCACCCAACCTAATCACCCAGAAGTTCTGTTTGCACGTTCGGCAGGTGCTCGCGCCGTGTCTGTACAGCAGATCATCGCCGACGCTGCGGCGACGCGGGGCGGCCTTCTCATCGGTGTTGGTGGCACCCATGGAAAAACGACTTCGACGGGCTGGGTTCTTGATGCGCTCGTTCGCTCTGGTATCAACCTATCCGCATTCGTTGGGGGCCCGCTCGCGGCAGATCTCGGTACACCTGCAGGCTCACCGGTGCACATCGGTGACGATCCAGGGTTTCTCGTTGAGGCTGACGAGTATGGTGGCAATTTTGACACGTACCGCGCTGACCGCGCCCTC
>RGBZ01000146.1 GCA_009919365.1 bacterium | reverse complement strand
CTCATGAGCGGCGTTGTGCCGCGCCTCATTGAGCTCAGCCGCGAAGGTGAGTACGGTCGTAACAAGATTAATCAGTACACTCGCTATCTGACCGTGCCGCTCGCGGCGCTGCAGAGCTACGCCTTCCTCGCCCTCCTGAATAGCCAAAACGTGCTGAAGACACGCTTTGACCTGGCCAGCCCAGAGACGCTCGTCCAGATCGTGATCCTCACGACCGGCTCGTTGCTGTTGATGTGGATCGGCGAGCTGGTGACCGAGCGAGGCATCGGCAACGGCATCAGCTTCATCATCTTCGCTGGCATCATTGGCCGCGTACCGGGCGCCATCCAGGAGTTCTTCAGCGCGCCTGACATTGCCGTACTCCTCGCCTTCGTGGTGGTCGGTGCTGCGGCCGTTGCTGCGATCATCTTGATCACCGAGGGTCAGCGACGCATCCCGGTCGAGTATGCGAGCCGTGTCCGTGGCAATCGCGTCTACCAGGGTGGGCGCACCTTCCTGCCGCTTAAGGTCAATCAGGCCGGTGTGATTCCGATCATCTTCTCCATGAGCATCTTGCTCTTCCCAGCGCAGATCGCGGGATACTTCACCGCCTCAGAGGTTGAGTGGGTCAAGGCGGGCGCACAGTGGATCGTCGACACGCTCGGCCCACAGAATGAGCTTGTCTATCTGCCGTTCTACTTCACCCTTACGGTGGCCTTCACCTACTTCTATACGGCGTTCACCTTCAAGCCTGACGAAACGGCCGACCAGTTGCGCAAGAACGGTGGCTACATCCCAGGCATTCGCCCAGGCATGCCAACGCAGGAGTACTTGGGGAAGGTGGTCACACGTATCACCCTGCTCGGATCGCTCTTCTTGGGACTCGTTGCCGTCTCGCCGTATGCGCTCGGCGCACTCTTCGGTGATCTCGGGGGCCTTGGCGTTAGCCTCGGCGGTACCGGACTTCTGATCGCAGTTAGTGTTGTAGTGGAGACGATGAAGCAACTCGAAGCGCAGATGTTGATGCGAAACTACGAGGGCTTTATTAAGTGATCCTCGTCCTTCTCGGCGCCCCAGGCGCAGGGAAGGGGACGCAGGCGGAGGCACTCTCCGCAGCAACGGGGGCAGCCCACGTTGCGACCGGCGACCTCTTCCGAGCTGAAATTGCCGCTGGCTCGACGCTCGGTCTCGCCGCGCAGAAGTTCATCGATGCGGGGCTGTTGGTCCCCGACGAGGTCACGATCAACATGATCCAAGCGCGTCTCGCTAAGTCGGATGCAGCAAGCCGCGTCATCCTTGACGGCTTTCCGCGTAATCCTGCACAGGCGGCGGCACTTGATGCGGCGTATGCGACGAGCGGACGTGTAATTAACGCCGTACTCCTAAAGGTGGACCGAGCGATTCTTGAAGAGCGACTCACCGCACGCCGGGTCTGCCCGTCATGCGGCCGCTCGTATCACCTGCTGAGTCGCCCACCGCAGAGTGATGGGATTTGTGACGTGTGCGCCACCGCGCTGATCACCCGAAGCGACGACGCGCCGGAGACTGTAGCGGCACGTCTGGCGAATCAGCTTGCCGCGCTTGACTCTGTGGTTGACCTCTATCGTGCTTCTGGTCGGCTGACCGAGGTGAACGGTGTTGGCGCGATTGACGAGGTCCAGGGTCGCCTCGCCACGGCCGCCACGGCCGCTGGTCTGACGGCCTAGCGATGGGCGCAATCACCCGAAAGAGCCCAGACGAGATCGCCTTGATGCGCCGCGCAGGCGCAATCGTTGCCGAGATCCATGACTTGACGCGAGAGGCGGCGGTCCCAGGGGCCAGCACGGCGGAGCTTAATGCGATTGCGGAGCGATGCATCAAGCGTCACGGTGCAACCTCAAACTTCAAGGGGTACCACGGCTTCCCTTCGGTCATCTGCATCTCGCTCGATAGCGAGGTCGTGCACGGCATTCCCGGCGACCGCGAGATTAAAGAGGGGGCGCTCGTCTCGATTGATGCCGGGGCGATTTGGGAGGGCTGGCACGCTGACGGGGCACGCAGCTTTGTGGTCGGCGAAGGGTCCTCAGAGGCGAAGCGCCTGGTTGCAGTGACCCGCGAGGCGCTGGATGCTGGCATCGCCGCCGCTCGCCCGGGGGCCACAATTGAACAGATCTCTGGCGCCGTTGAGGATGTCGCCCTGCGGGCGGGGTACGGGATCGTGCGCCCCTACGTTGGACACGGCATCGGCCGTGCCATGCACGAGGCCCCACAGGTCCCCAACTACCGCACCGGCCGCAAGAGCCTGACGCTGGCAGAGGGGCACTGCTTGGCGATCGAGCCGATGCTCACCCTCGGGTCGCCCGAGGTGGGGGTCATGGACGACGAATGGACGGTTGTAACAATTGATGGGAGCCTCGCGGCCCATTGGGAGGAGAGCATCGCCATCGTGGCGGGGGGCGCCACCATCCTCACGAGGGGGTCATGAACGCCCCCCTCGTGCGGGGATCGTGGGGCTCTGCTATTGTCTCCCTTCGCGCGTCTGCGGGCTCCGTAGTGCGCCGT
>RGBZ01000145.1 GCA_009919365.1 bacterium | reverse complement strand
CAATGCCGACGACGTTGTGGGCGAAGCGGCTGAACATCGCCTCGGTGGCCTCCATGCGACGGAGGTCGTGAGCGAGCCGACGCTCCGCGACGGCGTCCTCGCGCGCCTCGCGACGAACCGCCTCTTCGAGCGCGCGCTTGGCGAGGAGATCCTCGCGGCCCTGGCGGCGATCCTCGGACTCGGCCAGCGACTCGGTGAGCTTCTTGTTGACGGACTCTGCCACCTTGCGGGGCTTGCGCCCCGGCTTGTTCTTCTCGGTCATGCTTCGGGTTCCTCGTTCGTGGGATGATTGCGGGAGATGCTGGAGCGAAGCATCGCAGAGGTCATCTCCTCTCGTACCCTCTGCGATGCGATGGCTGGAGCGAAGTTCAGCGCGACGAGCGGCAGTTCCCCGTGGAGGAAACGGCGTGCGCCTCCGTTATCGAGGTTGGAGAACGCGACCTGTACGCGAAACACGACATGGTCACCGGAGGGCACCATGTCAAGCGACGTACATGGCACACCGAACAGCCCCTCTCCCGGCGCGGAGAAGATCAGCGACGGCGGCTCGAGGAACAGGTCGTCCCATCCCCCGCTACGCGATTCGCCCCCTGGACAGAGCCGCTCAAGGTCGAGCAGGCTACCGAGGCTCGCGCTGTATGTCGCCAGCACCGCCTTTCCATCGTCTACCGCGTACATCTCGATCTTGTCGGCACCGAGCACGCCAAGGTAGGACAGCTCGGAGCGACTTGCGATGTGCGCGGGGCTGCGAACGAAGGCGAACGGCATGCTTCTGTGTCTACCGTGCTGGTGCATATTGCGCCAGCATACTCTCGAAGATACAGCTCGCGCATGAACACGCTCCCACCGCGCTTCACCGTGAAGCGCGATCTTCCACAAGCCGCGATCGATGTGTGGCATGTCCTGCGCGACCTCACCGCATGGTACTGGCCCGACCCTTTCCACAGCCTTCCCACCGAGTGGATGCATCGCCTGCACGACGATGGCGGCGTCACCGTCAGCGGTCGCGGGTCGTGGACGCATGCCTACCTGCCTGTCTTCCCGTGGGGACGAGAGCCAGTCGGTTTCACGCTGGACGTTGACGATGTGACGCATGCCCTCACCATCGTGGAGATCCCCGCCGATGCGCGCCACCTCAAGCGCGAGCACACGCAACGGTGGAGCGTCACCTCGACGGGGCCGCGTGACTGCACCGTCCGAGTCGATGTGTCGCATGCCCCTGTACCGCTGATCGGGTGGTACACAGACTCTGTGCTTTCGGCCCATGCAGACACCAAGCTCGAGCGCATCGAGAGCATCGTGCTCCTGCGTGCGCCGTGAACGTCAGCCTCTCCCAGCAGCTCGTCACCCATCCCAGGTTCCGGTGGAGCACCGGCATGATGGCCGTGCCCTTCCCCGACCGAGAGCAGGGTCTGATGCCCGACCTCGATGATGCGGGAACCCTCGGCATCCTCTTGTCCTACCTGCAGGATGCGAGCGCGGGAACCGACATCAGCAGCCTCTCCTCGACCCTTCCACCAGGCGACTCCATCGCCCTGCGACTTCTTGCTGCCTGGGGGCCACCATGACCACGACTATCGATCCCTTCCGCGAAGCGATCCTCGATGCAATGGACAGGCACGCCCAGCTCACGGATGCTGGACAGATGCTGGATGTACTCCTGCTTGCAGTCACCGCGCAGGTCGTCAGCGAGCAGTTCCTCGAAGAGGATGTCATCGCGCGCCTCAAGGAGATGATCTCCGTCGCACGGCTTGCGCTTGCAAAGGGTGGTGACGCATGAGCGCGGAGCGTGTTTCGGATGTCCGCTCTCGGATGGGCTACACCCAGGCGCGTCTCGCCGCGCTCTTCGGCGTCCATGTCATCACCGTGTGGCGATGGGAGCGTGGTCATCTCGTCCCGAACGCTACGCAGGATCGGCTGCTTGCGGCCATCGAGCGCGCTCTAGACGCCGATCCCACGCTGCCCGACCGTCTCGCGAGCATCGGCAGCGACGAGCTTCGCGAGCTGGTGGCCGTGCTCGGCACCGTCTACCCGGAGGACGCCAGGCTCGCGGCGTCCGTACTGTCGTGACCTACTTGCGCTCGCGGAAGGTCTGAAAGCACTCGATACGCGGCTGCGCCTCGAGGCTCCCGCAGGTCTTGAGGATGACCAGCGTGTTGTTCACGTTGCTGACCGCATCGCACGACTTCTCGCCGGCACCACCCGTCGTGCTGTTGCTCTGCGCCCAGCAGAACATCTCCCGGCAGAGTCCATCGCCGTTCTTCTCGATGAACTCCGAGGTGCAGACAGGCTTCACGATGTCGAGATCGGAGAGCTGAACCTGTACCTCGGCCTGCTTCTGTGCCGAGACATCTGCCACGACGACCGGTGCGACCGGAGCCTTCTGATGCGTGATGCCGAAGACGGCACCACCTCCAACGAGCAAGCCGCTCACGGCGGCGACGATGATCCATGTCATGCGGGACTCCATCAGCGTTCGATACTGACGTTCGAGATGTTCTTCTCTGCTGGAACGGCCCGA
>RGBZ01000144.1 GCA_009919365.1 bacterium | reverse complement strand
TGCATCCTTGCCCACCGCGTCATCCACCAGCGCATCGAGCAGACGGTCACGGTCGTAGACCGCGACCATGCTCCCGGTTGCGTTCGGCCCGACGTTCGTCACCCCGACGAGCGCATGGTCGAGTACCTTGCGCGGCTCGAGCAGGAACGCCTGGGGGTTCTCGCGCTTCAGCGCATCAAGCACCTTCTGCGGCGACATGCGGTTCGCGACGACGCCTGCGAGCATCGCACCCATGACAGCCTCTCCCAGCGCGGGCGGAACGGCGTTTCCGACTTGAAGATGCCTTGAACCAAGGTTTCCGGTGAACTCGAACGTGCCGGGGAAGCCCTGCAACGCGCTCAACTCGGCTGGCTGCATACGCCTTCCGGGCGTTCGGTCGGTTCCATAGAGCAAACCCTGCCGAGCCGCGGTGTAGAGCGTCCCCCTTGTCGTCACGCAAGGAGACGGCAGATCAATGCTGCGCGAGCGTGCCGTGGTCATGCGGGAGAGGATTGCGGGAGCATCGAATCCCGGCAAAGCCTGCCGGACGGTCTTGTAGGGTTTCCCCGCAAGAGGCCCGTGCGTCGGAATGGGGGGCTGGAGTGGCTTGTCCGCACCCCACACGAACACACGCACGCGATCCTGCGGTACGCCGAAGTCCTTCGCGTTGAGCACCCAAACGCCGATGTGCTTGAACCTCTGTCCTAGTTCATCCATGATCTTGTCACGGTACTCTTTGAACTTTGGCGCGAGAAAGTCCTTCACGTTCTCGAACACGAAACGACGCGGCTGCACGGCGTCGATGGCGTTGACGAAGAGCTTGATACCCTCGCGAGGGTCGTACTCACCACCGCGCTTTCCCGCGCTGGAGAACGGCTGGCAGGGCGGGCCACCGATGAGCACCTCGACGCCGAAGAGCGCAGCTTCGGTCTGATCCAGCTCGCGCACATCCATGCGCTCGGCACGGTGTCCCGCACGCCTGGCCGTCTGCACGGCGTCGGGGTTGAGGTCTATGGCCAGCGAGATGTCGCATCCTGCGTTGAGCGCACCGATCGTGAACCCGCCCGCACCGGCGAAGAGATCTACGCCGCGGAGCAGATCGGTGACGCGACCAGCCACTTTGTCTTCGGTGGCAATGTTGCGCTGCAAAAGGAAGTCGAGGCGGGGTGGCAGCTTTCGCTGTTGAGGTGCGGACTTCTGCTGCTTCGGCGCAGGCGTCCGCTTCGCGGTCTGCTTGGCGGGACGCTTGATGAAGTCCGACAGTAGCATGCTCTACTCGTAGTCGCGTGCGGCGACGAAGCTCGGGAAGCGCGGTGCGCCGGACGGCGTCCGCTCTTGGAAGCGGTAGGTGATCCTCGCTCCGACAGGGAGCGGGTTCTCGCGCTGCCGGTCGGTGAGGCCGGTGCCCACACGGAACCGGACGCCGGTCTGCTCGTCCACAGCCTCGTAGCCACCGATGCGACCTCGGTGCTTTCCCTCTCCTGCATAGGTGCCGACGATGCGCGCTTCGGCGTCGTGAAAGTCCTTCACCTTGAGCAGCGTCGAGCTGCGACGACGCTCGTAGGTGCTCCCTGGCCTGCGGAGCATCGTGCCCTCGATCCCCTGCGCGGTGACGCGACGATGGAACTGCCCGAGGTGCTCGGGGCCGCGGCACACCGTCTGCTGCACCTTGACGATGGGGCATGCACGCTGTCCACGGCACGCGGTAGCGATGATGCCGTCGAGCGCGTCCATGCGTCCCTCGAAGGGGAGCGGGCTGTCCGGCATGTCGAAGACCATGTACCGGATGCTGCGCCAGCGTGCATCATCCGGCACCGCGGTGCGGACGATGGACACCGCCTCGTTGAACTTCCCAGGCCCGACGTACAGCTCTCCGTCGAGCGAGGTGTCGGTAGGAAGCATGTCGGTGAACCATGCAGGAGCCGCGAAGCGGTTTCCGTTGCGGCTATACAGCCCCTCACCGTTCCAGTACGCGCGGACGCCGTCGAGCTTCTCGCTCATGTGGCATCCGGTCGGATCCACATCGGGCTTCCACTTCTCCGCGAGGAGCACGCCACCCGAGAGCGGGTCGCCGCCGCGGGAACGCGGCGCAGTCCGCTGCTGGGCCGCAGGACGCTGCTGGGCCGCAGGACGCTGCTGGGCCGCAGGACGCCGCTGGGCCGCAGGACGCTGCTGGACTGCAGGCTGGCGGATGGCATCGGAGAGGAGCATCGGGGTCTGCTGGCGAGCCTGCTGGCGCGACGAACGCTGGGTTCCAGGCTCCGCGATGAGCGCGGTGTGCTTGCACGACCGCGCCCCCGCGGGGCCACCCTTGTTGCGCCACGCGGGGCAGGAGCAGGAGAGCACGCCATCGAGGTGACGCTTCACGATGTAGGGCTTCGACCCCGAACCCTGCACCTCGGTCTGCTCCCCGCGCTCGAGGCCGCGGCGGCTCGCCTGCGAGAGCGAAACGACGCCACCCTCGACCGGAACCTTGGCCTGCCGCCTGGGCTGCTGACGGGCCTGCTGACGGGCCTGCTGACGGGCCTGCTGACGGGACTGCTGACGGGACTGCTGACGGG
>RGBZ01000143.1 GCA_009919365.1 bacterium | reverse complement strand
CGAAGCAGCTGCCCAGTTGGGCGTGGACCGCACCACTTTGTCTAAGGTACTCAATGGACGGGCGGCGATTAGCCCCACGATGGCGCTTAGGATCGAGCGGTGGTTGGGACGAGACCATGGCGGGGCAGCTGAAGTGTGGCTGGCGCAGCAGGCTGCATACGACCTCTGGCAGGCGCGTGCGGCGGTGAAATTAAACAAAGCGCTCTCGGGCGTCACGGCCTTGAAGCTTCGAACGGCATGAAGATGGCGCGAGACCCGGCCGTTTAAGTTAATCGTTACCCTGATCAAGGCTTGCAATACTGGAATCAAGCAAAGCATGGAGCGCAAAGACTCGCTCGACACCTAACAGACCATTAAGTGCCAACTGAGCTTCTTTCCAGGCTCTTTGGCCTTTTGCCCGCATTTCCAGGCCTTCGCGGGTGGCCGCGATGAGCCGGCTTCGTCCATCTTCCCCTTGGCCGATCGTTAACCAACCTTGTGCCGCCATCGGCTGGAGGTTGCGAGTCAGGGTTGATGCGTCCATTTGCATGCGCCGAGCCAAGTCACTCGGGCGGATCGGGCCAAGTCTGACCACGTGGGATAGCAGGGCGTACTGAGTGTTTTTGAGCCCCGCTTCTGCCAGATAGCGGTCGTAGTGGCGCGTAACCATACGCCCCAGTTGGCGCAATTTGAGGTTAGTGCAGCCTTGTGGCTTGAGATGGGTAGCCATGTGCTACATTGTATTTGAAATACTTGCATATACAACTATAGGGAAGTGCCATGACCCATCAACCGACCCTTGCCGAATGGCAAGCTCAGGAAACTGCCATTCGGCAGCGCTTGGGAGCACCAGGTTCTGTAGCTCGCGACAAGGTTGCGGGGCTATCGGGTATGCAGGTGTTTGAGGCCATTTTTGCTGGCTACCTAGTGGGGGACGAGATACGTCACCCCGCAAAGGAGCCACTATGCGCTTGCCCATTGACACCACTGCGGTGAAGTTTGCCGCGGCGGGACCGGCTGAACCCGTTCTCGACTTCGAGACGCGTCAAGCAAAGACCGATGAACACGGCGTACCGCTGTTCAGCATCCTGGTCTTTGCGGCTGGAACTGGAGTCCAGGACTCAATCTCGACCTGGCTTCCGGTGGCCCGAAGGTTCTCAGCGAGTTCAGTCGGCTCGAGACGTCAGACGTGAACTACTTCGAACCAGTCACCACATAGGCACCGTCAGCCGTAAACTGAGCGTGCTCGGCCTCGGAGACTTCTCGGGCCTCGTCGGGCAGCAGTACTGGAATTGCGCCATTGATGGCGTAGGCCACCTTGCGGCGGGGGTTGTAGAGGACTTGGGCCGATTCGACGTAGTAGAGGACGTCGTGATCGGTGGGGTCTTGGAGAACACTCACGAGAAATTGGTCTAGGGCCATTACTTCTTCACCTCTTCAATAATCGCGAGAACTTCCTTCACGCGCTGAGCACATTCGGCTTCGGTTGGAGCTTCGACGTTGAGACGCAAGAGCGGCTCGGTATTGCTGGGACGAACGTTGTACCACCAGGTTCCGTGGTCCACCGTAAGTCCGTCGAGTCGATCCGCTTCGACGCCCGGTTCGGCCACCCGCACGGCGAGAGCCTCCACGGTGGCTGGTGGGTTGGGTACTTCGGTGTTGATCTCACCTGAAGCGACGTAGCGCTGGTAGGGCTTTACGAACTCTGAGAGTGGCAGGTTCGACTCACTCATGAGTTCCAGCACAATCATCGCGGTGATGATGCCCGAGTCGGCGCGGAAGTTGTCGCGGAAGTAGTAGTGACCCGAGTGTTCGCCACCAAAGATGGCGCCGGTCTCGGCCATGACCTGCTTAATAAAGCTGTGTCCGACGCGGGTTCGCACCGCGGTGCCACCGCCTTCGGCAATCACTTCGGCCACCGACTTCGAGCAGATCAAGTTGTGGAGAATCGTGGCGCCGGGGTTGCGACGCAACATGGCGTCAGCGACCATGGCCGTGGTCACCGAGCCGCTCACCGGTTGAGCCTTCTCGTCAATCAAAAAGACGCGGTCGGCGTCACCGTCAAAGGCGAGACCAACGTCGGCGCCAACTTCGAGGACGCGGGCTTGCAGGTCGACCAGGTTCTCGGGCTGAATCGGGTCGGCCGGGTGGTTCGGGAAGGTGCCGTCCAGTTCGGGGTACATGATCTCAAGATCAAAGGGCAGACCGGCGAAGACCTTGGGGGCGACAAAGCCACCCATGCCATTCGCCGTGTCGGCCACGACCTTCAGGGGTCGCAACTTGGTGGTGTCGATAAAGGAGTGGACGTGCTTGACCCACGCGGTAATGAGGTCCTGCTCGTCGGCTTCGGCGAGGGGGCCCGATGCGGGGGTGGCCAAGAACTGATTCGTCAGTGCTTCGATCTCTTTCAGACCGGTGTCGGCTCCCACGGGCTTGGCCCCTTCGAGGCAGAGCTTGATCCCGTTGTACTGCGCGGGGTTATGCGAAGCGGTCCACATTGCACCGGGCAGGTTGAGGTGACCGGCGGCGAAGTAGAGAAAGTCTGTGGAGGCCAGTCCCAAGTCGGTGACC
>RGBZ01000142.1 GCA_009919365.1 bacterium | reverse complement strand
CACCCTCGGTAGGCATGCCCGCGGGAAGACCGAAGCTCGGGCTGCTCATCTTCGAGGTCTTCGTCAGCAGCGTGACGCGGGCCTTCCCGTAGCGGAAGTACTGCGTCCCGACCTCGGACACGAAGAAGATGCCCTGTCGCTCTTTGCCCTTGAAGAGGTACAGCTCGGGGATGCCATCTCCACCGACGATGACCTCGTCGTCGTCTGCCTCCTCGGCAGTCTCTGCATCCTGCTCGTCTTCTGCGAGGGTGTCCGACGCGCTCTGCTCCATGACGAACGCAGACGACCCGAACATCGGACGACCGTTCGCATCGGTGACCGGCGAAGAGAGAGCGAGACGAAAGTCGATTCCGTCGAAGAGACGGCTACCAACCGTTCCATACACGGTGCTTCGCGCGTCTCGATCGAGCTTCTTGTACTTGGTGAGAACGTGGATCGTCCATTCGCGCTCGACGTAGACCGACATGAGGTAGTAGCGTCGGAACTCATCGAAGAGCATCGCCTCCAGCGACTTGAACGCAGCGAGGCGGCTCTGCTCGGTCGCGCTCAAGGTCACGCCCTTCTTCGGCTCGATCGGCATCTTCTGCTTCGTGACCCCAGCAACCTTATCGGCCCTGGTCAGCCCACCCATCTTCAAGATCGTCGCGAGTCCGAGGGTTCCCTCTTGGAACGAAGTACCTTCACGGATCTTCTTCTTGACGCGCTGCATGCGCGCCTTGGCCTTGGCCTCCGCGTAGGCGTGCGCGCTGATCGGCTCGATGAGAACAGGCTCTCCCTCGACGGGCTTTCCCTTCGCATCGACAGGATCGGTCAGCTTCCCGATCCCGTTGCTGAAGAGAACCTCGCCTTGATGCTTCAGCATGGCATCGAGCTGCGACGGCGTGCTCTGCTTGGCCTTGAGTTCATACTGGGCCTTGAGCGAAGGCCACGACGCGCGCAGCGCACGACAGTCCTTCATCGAGAGCGTGAACCCGTTCTTCGCGTCAAAGCGATTGCGGAGAAGGAACGTACCGCGCTTGGTCGGGTCTTCATCGACCTGCTCGTCTACCGCACGGCTCCCACGAAGGTGAGAGGGCACGCCGCACGTTGAGCAGCGATGCGTGACGGAACGGGAACCGCTCATGGTTCCACGCTTGATCACCATGCCAGCCAGGGCCACAGCACCCACGGTGCCCGTTGGCCATGATGTAATCGGCCATCCTCTTCATCTCTGCGATGCGCTTGTCGGCAGGCATCTCATCGAAGAAGGGCCGTGACTTCTCGCGGCGCGCGATGATCTCCATCTCATACCGCTTCTCTTCGGCAGCGGGCCTCGCCGCCTCAAGACGACGCTCCCTTCCACGACGAGTCTCGAACAGCTTCCTGCCCATGCTACTCGCGTCCCTTCCACCACGACGCGACCGCGAGCAGGCCGGTCACGGCGAACGTGAGCATGGTGCCATCGATCTCGCGCTTTTCACCCGCGAGCGCAGCCTTCGCCGCCGCCTCGTCGCGCTGGAAACTACCTGCACCGAGGACGCTCGGGCCTCCCGGCTGGTAGAGCGGGCAGAGCTGGGTGCTCTCCATCTGCGGCGTCGGCGCACCGCGCTCCTTCCACTTCATGCACATGCCACGCACCGGCCCACCGCTGCAATGGGAGCCAGGCTGGCACATCGCCATCGGACGGGCGATCTGCGCGATCTCGACCTCGGGAGGACGAACCACGAAGAACTTGCAGGTTCCGCACTTGCGCTCCTGCGCCGCCTCATGGGCCTGCTGCATCTTGTCGGCGCGGAGATCATCCGCAAAGAAGTCGTTCATGGTCACACCAGGGAAAAAGCGTTCATCACGCCGCCATAGGCTTGCATGAGGTGTTCCTGTCCGAGCTTGGGGGAACCCTTGCGACCGGGGCAGAAGAGCACGACGAGATACCCCGCCCATAGCCCGAAAGCGATGGGCGAGAGATCGGGGGAAACTGCGCTGGAAGGCTGCACAGCGCGAGAACCATCCGGCAACACGACCGGACGGTTCGAGATCAGTACAGGTAGAAGGTCGCTCATGTGCCGCTCTCCCGCTGAAGGAGGCCGCGCGCCATTGCCTTCACGGTCGTCTCGGGCACAACGTGGGTTGCGCGTGGATGAAGCTCCTGCCGCGCCTGGATCAACGCCTTCCCGTAGCGGGACGGAACGCCGATGACGAAGTTGACCTCGTCGCGATCTTCGGGGATGTCGTAGACCGCCCAAAACGTGCCGCGGCACGGCTCGAAAGGTGCCGTCAACGCCTCACCGATCCCCGAGAACGTCGCCATGAACTGCGTCTCGTCCTTGGGCTTCACGCGGTAACGGGCCACAACGCCTTCCGGCATGCGAGTGACGTTGGAGAGCGAAAGCTCCGCGACGGTTCCGAGCTGGATGGGGCCGGAAGGGAAGATCTTCATGCACCCTTCCCGATCGCGTTGATGAGACGAACACGCACGGTATCGCTCTCGAGGCCAGGAAGACCGCTGACGCTGTTCGCGTTCCGAACCGTCTTCGGTCGCACAGGGATGAGGGTCGTCCGCAACGCGGCAGGCGTCTTCGCGATGGCACGGCTCCATATCGG
>RGBZ01000141.1 GCA_009919365.1 bacterium | reverse complement strand
GTTGCAGGCGGTGTCGTTGAGGAACATGTACTCCGAGCACGGGTTCGACGCATAGATGCGGTCCGTGTTCGACGACGTGTGCCAGTCATTGATCGCCGTGTCGTACTGAATGCCAGGGTCGCCGCAGACCCACGCAGCTTCCGCCATCTTGCGGAAGAGGTTGCGTGCCTTCAGCGTCTCCACCGGCTCGCCGCCAACAACGGCGCGTGTCTGCCACGTGCCATCGCTCTCAACTGCCTGCATGAACTCATCGTTCACGCGCACCGAGTGGTTGCCGTTCTGGAAGAAGATCGAACCGTAGGCCTCACCGGTGAAGCTGGCGTCGTAGCCAGCCTCAATGAGTGCCCAGGCCTTCTTCTCTTCGCTGACCTTCGAGTCGATGAACTGCTCGATGTCAGGGTGCTGCACATCGAGGATCACCATCTTCGCGGCGCGGCGCGTCTTACCACCGGACTTCACAACACCAGCGAAGGCGTCAAAGCCCTTCATGAACGAGACAGGGCCAGAGGCGGTGCCGCCACCGCTCATCTTCTCTTTGGCGCTGCGGATTGGGGAGAGGTTGGAACCTGCACCCGAACCGAACTTGAAGAGCATCGCCTCGGTCTTCGCGAGATCCATGATCGAAGACATTGAGTCCTGCACACCATTGATAAAGCAGGCCGAGCACTGAGGGCGCTTCTCAACGCCAACGTTGAACCAGACTGGTGAGTTGAAGGCCATCTTCTGATTGACGAGCAGGTGGGTCAGCTCGGCAATGAAGGCGGCGCGATCCTCATCGGACTTGAAGTAGTGCTGCTGTTCAGCCCACGCATCAATCTGACCGGCTACACGACCGATCAGCTGGCGAACGCTCGTCTCGCGCTCTGGGCTACCAATGTGGCCACGGAAATACTTGGAGACCACAACGTTGGTGGCGAGCTGTGACCATGAGGCGGGCACCTCAACGTCCTTCTGCTCGAAGACGCTCTTACCGCTCTCGTTGCCGATGGATGCGGTGCGGGTCTCCCACTGAATTTCGTCATATGGATGCGTGCCGGCGGTGGTCCAACGTCGATCCCAGGCGAGGCCCTTTGTGCCCTTGCCATCGAAGCTCAACGGTGGCAACGGCTGCGCCGTCGACTTCTCAATCGTTGCCTTTGTTGCTGCCCGTGCAGTGTCTACCAAACCCGCCATGTCGCTCTCCCTTTTCTGCCTCGATATGTGAGGCCCACCATCTCTGTTCCCAACCAACGATTGGGCGCGCAGAGCCCCTGCCGTGTAGCAGCGGGAGACGAATCCTATGTCCCCGCTGGTGTGGCGTCAACCCCTCAACCACAACATGTGGTGGTGTTACAGGCAAGTGTTACCGCACATCTTGTGGTTGGGCTGCAGTTTGCCTTTGTTACAGAATCTGCCCCACTGATTGAGCACGGCCTGCGCCGAGAGGGGCCGCTCGCGAGGGGATGAGGGGCTTTGTTACAGCCCTGAGTAGGTGTGGAGACCGGTGAACCAGAGGTTCCCAGAGTAGGTCAGCAGGACCGCCACAAAACCGATGACCAACAGGAGGGCGGCGGGCCGACCCTGCCAACCACGCTGGCTGCGGGCATGCAGGTAGACGGCATAGATCAGCCAGGTGGCGAGCGCTGACGTCTCCTTCGGATCCCAGCCCCAGAAGCGACTCCAGGCGATCGAGGCCCAAATGGATCCGAGGATCAACATTCCGGCGAAGAGGGGGAATGCGACGGTGACGGCGCGGAAGGCAACGATGTCGAGACGCTTTGCGGGCGGCAGCCAGCTGTAGCGATCGGTGTCACCTTGCAGCAGATACGCGACGCCAGCGGCAAAGGCGAAGGCGAAGATGCCGTAGCTGAGCATTGCCATGCCGACATGAATCGTGAGCAGCAGTGGATGCTGCAGCGCGGGCACCAGATCGACCACCGCATTTGGAAGCGTTGTCGCATAAGCGAGGAGCGCGAGTGCGACGCCATAGGCAATGGTGCTGAGCGCTGGGAGGCGCCGCTTGCGATCGAAAAAGATCGTTGCAGCGCAGATACCGAAGGCAAACGAGATGGTGAACTCGTAGAGATTGCCCCACGGTCCGCGGCCGACAACGATGGCGCGTGCGAGTAAGGCGACGCCGAGCGAACTGGTCGCAGCGACTGCAAGACCTGCCGCAATAGAGCTGATCGGACTTGAGGATTCGGCGACGGTCGGTGCGCCACCATCAAGTTGCTCGGCGAGATTGCCGCGCATGGATGCTGTCGCGGTTGCGAGGCGAGGCCGCACTGAGCGGTCGCCTTGGGCTACGAGAACAAGGTGCACGACGTAGAGGGCGAAGGCTCCCACAAGGGCAATGGTGCCAACGACGACGAGATAGAAGGAGAGGGTTGCCACTTAGGCGCGAGCCGCACCGCCGGGTGGCGGTGCAGGGGGGCGCTCCAAGGTGATCGGCGTTCGGGCACGAAGCTCAAGACCGCAGGCGTCGCAGGTGCTGCGTTCAGCCACTCGCACGGCGAGGCAGCTCGGGCAGGCGATCAGGAGCGGCTCACCGCGGAGCGAGCGGGTGCTCCCGTTCGGGTAGATCGCCGCTTCGCTGGCGGCATAGGGGCGTCCGGCCGGGAACTGTGGTC
>RGBZ01000015.1 GCA_009919365.1 bacterium | reverse complement strand
TCACCCGCAGGCTTTTTCGCGCGGCTACTCGTTGCGGTCGCCGCAGTTTTCTTCTCGGTCACTCACTCACTCCCTTGATCTGCTCTACGAGCCGATGCAGTTCTTCGTTTGAGTAGTAATCGATCACGATCTGTCCGCCCTTACCAGCAGGTTTCACGCGCACCGGAGTGCCGAGATGACCCTCAAGATCGCGCTGCAGCGCAGCGAGCTCTTCACTTGGTAGTGCGCCAGCCTTTCGCTTCGTGGTGATTGTACCGCGCGCAGCATCGCGAACCGTTGACGCGGCTGCCTCTGCGCCGCGCACGGTGACTGCATCGCGAACAAAGGTGCGCGCGAGCCACGCCTGCTCTGACTCTGGGAGGCCAACGAGCGCGCGGGCGTGTCCTTCACTGAGTCGCCCCGCGGCAACCTCGCTCTGCACATCGGCAGAGAGATCGAGCAGGCGCAGTGTGTTCGCAACAGTGGTGCGCGCCTTGCCCGCAATCACTGCGATCTGCTCTTGCGTCAACCCGAATTCATCGGCGAGACGGCGATATGCGTGTGCAGTTTCAATCGGTGACAGATCGCTGCGCTGAACGTTCTCAATCAGCGCGAGTTCAAGGCGTGATTGGTTGCCAACAACGCGCACGACGGCGGGAATCGTGCTCCTCCCAGCGAGCTTAGAGGCGCGGAAGCGTCGCTCGCCGGCAATGAGCGTGTAGCCGTTCGGCCCCTCCTCAACAACAATGGGCTGCAGCACGCCGTGCTCACGGATGCTCTCGGCGAGTTGTGCCAACTCAGCGGTCGAGAACTCGGTGCGCGGCTGGTATGGATTTGGCTTGATCTCGCTGAGCGGAATCTCTAGCGCGCCTGCACGAGTAGCGCCCACGGCACTCGCCGCCTCGGGGATCAGTGCGCCGAGGCCTCGCCCGAGCCCAGTAGTCTTCTTCGCCATGCTCCCCCCTTATTACTAGCTGGCGCCCACAGGGGTTCCCTTGAACACCCGGGCATCAAACTCTGCTGCAGCCTGCGCGTACGATTCGGCACCTGAGGTGCCTGGCGCATAACTTCGGATGGCAATCCCGTGACTTGGCGCTTCGGCCAAGCGTACCGAACGCGGCACGCGAGCTCGATAGACGAGATCCCCGAAATGGCTCTCCACCTCGCGCACCACGTCACTCCCCAGTTTCGTGCGGGGGTCAAGCATCGTTAACAGGAGACCGTTTACCTGCAGGGCAGGGTTGAGGCGCTCGCGCACGAGGCGAATGGTGGCCATGAGCTGTGAGAGCCCCTCCAGGGCGTAGTACTCGCACTGCACAGGGACAAGCACGCCATCGGCAATCGCGAGGGCGCTCACAGTCACGAGGCCGAGTGACGGTGGAGTGTCGACGAGGATCACCTCGGCATCACCGGCAGTGCGAAGCCCAATTGCGAGCTGGCGTTCGCCGCTCTCGTCACCCGTGGCGAGCTCAACGTCAATTCCAGCGAGGTCAGCAGAGCCCGGAATGAGCATGAGATTCGGAATTGAGGTCGCCTGCGCGAGCTCCACCGCCGGGCGACGCTCAACCAGTAAGTCATAGGCGGTCGGCGCCCCCTCAGGAAGGGTGAATCCGAGGCCGCTGGTGAGGTTTCGCTGTGGATCGAGGTCGACCACGAGCACGCGACGCCCTGCGTGAGCAAGCTCAGCGGCGAGGTTGAGCACGGTGGTGGTCTTGCCGACCCCGCCCTTCTGGTTCGCACACACGATGATGGGCACGTGGGCTCCGACACGGTGCTGAGCGGTGGTGTTCACGGCGCTATCGTAGCAGGAGGGGGCTACTGAAGGGTTCTGGGGGCCACGTTTCACGTGGAACACCTGCCGCTCGGCGGGGTGGTGCGCCGCGGCGCCCGCGGGAGTATCCTGAGGCGATGATCAAGCGCCTCGGATACGTGTTCGGAGCCCTGTTCGCCGCCCTCGTCCAAGCGCGGCTTCTACCCGAGCTCGGCCTGGAGCGCGTGATTAACCTCCCAGCGGTGCTCTTAATTGTTACAGCGTCCCTCGACCGTCGCACGTTGGCGCTCGTTGCGGCAACCGTGGCCGGGTTGGCAATCGATACGGTGCTCCTGCGCCCGCTGGGGCTCACCAGCCTTGCGCTGATCGCGGGCGTGCTGGTTGCAAGCCAGATTCGCGGCACTGGGGACGCTCTGCTGGTCAAGCGATTCGCTGCGCTCCTGTTCGGGCTGATAGCGAGCAGCTTCACGGTCTCGCTCCTTAGTGCCGGCGGGGTCGACCGAATTGGGGAGAACGCCTTCGCCCTCCTGGTCAACGTGGTGGCTGGCGCTGCACTAGCGACGATCGGCCAGCGCCGACGCAGGGGCTATGGATTCGACCAAACACTCCGCGGGTAGGGCGGTAATATGACAACTCGTCAGATTTATCCGGGTCGTGGCGGGCCAGACGATCGAGAGGTTCGTCGACGCCGCCCACTTCGGTTCCTCTCTGCTGCACTGGCCATTCTGTTGACATTTGGCGGTCTCGGCGGTCGCTTGATGCTCATTCAATTCGGTGCAGCTTCGTCGTCGGGCACGGCGAGTGTCGTCGCACGTGGACATCGTGTCGTTGAAGAGCTCATCACGCCGGCGCGCGGGCTGGTGCTTGATCGCAGCGGTCGTGTGCTCGCAAAAAACATTGCGGTGTATGCGGTGCAAATCCGACCCGGCGACCTCTCGCTCACGATGCGCACACAGGTCGTGAAAACGCTCGGAGAGATCTTGAATATCGATCCCGTACGAATCATCACGCTGCTCGACCGGAGCACTGGCTCGCTCTGGGAACCGATTCGCATCGCAAACAACGTGAATGAGCGCGCAGCCCGGCTCATAGATGAAGAGCGGGCGCAACTCCCTGGCGTTGAGACGGTTGTAGAGTCTCGACGCGTCTATCCGTATGGAACGCTGATCAGCCACATTGTCGGCTACGTCGGTCGCGTCGACACAGTTGAAGCAAATTCGCTTGCAGCATCTGGCTACACCGTCGTTGACTTCATTGGTCGCGCGGGAGTAGAGGCGAGCTACGAGGAGGCGCTGCGCGGCACACCAGGCGTTCGTCAGGTTGAGGTTGATGCAAAGGGTCGGCTTGTCCGCATCCTCGGTGTGATAAAGCCGCCGATTGACGGGTCATCGCTGACGCTCACGATTGACATTGATGCCCAACAGCGCGCCACGACGGCGCTTGAGTGGGGCCTCAAGAGCGCTGGCACGAAAGAGGGTGTCGTTGCCTCAATGAACCCGCAGAATGGTGAGATCATTGCGATGGCCTCACTCCCAACCTACGACAACAACGATTTCTCAGCCGGGATCAGCAACGCGAAGTATCAGAAATATCTTGCGAATAAGTTTTCGCCACTCTTGAATCACACGGTTGGTTCGTACTTCCCTCCTGGGAGCACCTACAAACTTGTCACCTACTCCTGCGCACTCAACAACAACCTCGTCACGCCATCAACACGATTCCAATCTACGGCGTATGTGGAGGTTGATGGCGAAAAGTTTTATGAGTGGAATCGTGCGGGATTTGGCGGTTCTCTGACACCATCTCAAGCGTATTCGTGGAGCTCGAATGTGGTGACATACCAACTCGCACGTCTCATCAAGATTGATCGGCTCTCGACCTGTGGGCGACAGTGGGGCTTCGGTGCACCAACTGGCATTGATCTACCGAGTGAGATTTCTGGTCTCGTTCCCGACCAGGCGTGGGCACGCGCCACCATCAATCGCGGACTCTACAACGCTGAGGTGTTGCAATCAGCACAGGGCCAAGGGTACGACTTAGTAACGCCGATCCAAGTGCTGAACTCGTTCGCCGCACTCGCAAACAGCGGAACACTGTGGCGCCCGCATGTTGTGCTGCACATTACGGGGCCCGATGGGAACATCGCGCCAATCACCCCGGTAGCTAACGGCGAAGTGGGAATGAAGGAGTCAACCTATCGTGAGATGCGTCTTGCCGGGCGCAAGATGGCGTTGAACCCCGGCCCATCGCAAGGGATCTCAAGAATGCCACTCTTCGTTTCAGCAAAGAGCGGCACCGCGCAGTACGGCGTGCGCGACAAACTGGGGCGACTCCCATTCCACAACTGGATGGGGGGGTTCGTCGCCTCAACGAACGACTGGTCGAAGAGCGATGCAACATTTGCGTACGTTGTCTTCATGCATGGAACAAACACCGTGGGGAATGCGGCGAAAGAGGTAACGAAGTACTACCTACAGTTGCAGTACGACTTGAAGCGGGACTACCGAACGGCCGCACTTTTGGCGCGAGGGAATCACTTCGGTGAATAGACTTGACTCTCCGCTGGGCTCCGCACTGCGTCGCGTGGATTGGATTGCCGCATCTGCGGTCGGGTTGCTGGCACTGACTGGGATCATCATGGCCTGGCTCAACGCGCGCAGCTACGGTCAAGAGCTGCTCACGCCGAGCTCCCTGCTCATCCGTTCGCTCACGTGGACTGCGCTCTCAATCGCGATCTACAGCGTGACGACTCTCGTGAACTGGCGCTGGGTGCGCACCTTTGCGTGGCCACTCTACGCCGCGAACATTCTGTTGCTCGTCATCACGCTGATCTACGGCGTAGATTCTGGGGGAAACAACCGCGCCATTGCGATCTTTGGCCTCGCCATTCAGGCCAGCGAGCTCAGCAAAATCCTGACCCTCGTTGCCATTTCAACGGCGCTGACACGCGTCGATCGCGCGAGCAGTGGGCTGCAAGACCTCACGTTGGCGGGTGCCATCGTTGCTCCACCCTTTCTCCTTGTGGTGGCGCAGCCCGACTTGGGGACCGCGCTGGTGCTCATCGCGGCGCTCTTCGGCGCCCTCTACTTGGCGGGCGTTGCGACGCGCTGGATAGCCGCCCTGGGGAGCCTGGTCGCTGCTGGTGGTGCCCTGGCCTGGATCGTCGTGCTGGCGGAGTATCAAAAAGAGCGACTCCTCGCCTTTATCGACCCGAATTCGGACCCAGCTGGGCCGAAGTACCAGCTGCTGCGGTCAATCGAAGCGATTCGTGGTGGTGGCCTGTTTGGCGCCGGTGCAGATGGCACGTCGACCCTGACCCCGCTGCCGGTGCAAGAGAGCGACTTTGTCTTTGCGGCGCTGGTTCGCGCGTTCGGCGCGGTGGGGGGACTCTTCGTCATCGTCTTGCTTGCGATTCTGGTCGGGCGCCTGGTTTGGCACGCCTGGACCTCCCCAGACGAGTTTGGGGTGATCTTTGCTGGCGGGATGGCCACCGTCATCCTCTTTCAGACATTCGTGAACATCGGCATGAACCTCGGCGTGGCCCCCATTACGGGGATCACCCTGCCGTTCGTGAGCTATGGAGGAGCCTCCGCCGTCTCCCTCGCCTTCGGGCTCGCCCTGGTGCAAAGCCACCGGGTGCATGATGGGGGTTCATCGCCGCTTATGTAACAATAGCGCGCGGTTGACGTGGGAGAGCCCTGATCGTAGACTTCCCCTCCCGCGACTGACCCGTCCGTCAGCCCGCGACCGCCCAGCAGGCGCCGCCTGTACGGCGCACAGACAGTAAGGACAGGGGAACCATGTACGCAGTCATCGAGACCGGTGGAAAGCAGTATCGAGTGGAGCTAGAGCGCGGACCAAAGACGGTCAGCTTTAAGTATCGACCGAAGGCGCGCAGCCGCGTCACCAAGGGTCACCGCCAGGAGCTCCACCTCATCAAGGTCACCGAAGTTGCCGTGAACGGCACGAGCGCGAAGGCGCTCTACGAAGCTGGTGCTGCCGATCGTGCCAAGGCACAGGCCGCCGCCGCAGCCGCCGCCGCCGATAAGGCGAAGGCCGATGCCGCCGTCGCCGCAACGCTGAAGGTCGGCACGCCAACTGATGCGAAGGCGAAGAAGCCCGCAGCAAAGAAGCCCGCAGCGAAGAGCGCCGACACGTCGGTCGCCGACGCCGAGTAACGCAGCGAACGCTGAGAGAAGGAGAGAGCCATGGCACACAAAAAGGCAGGCGGAAGTGTTCGCAACGGACGCGATAGCGCTGGTCAGCGCCTTGGCGTGAAGGTCGGCGACGGCCAGAAGATCAACGCTGGCGGCATCATCGTGCGACAGCACGGCACCACCTTCGCCGCAGGACGTGGCGTTGGCTTGGGCAGCGACTACACCATCTACGCAACCGTCACCGGTACGGTGAAGTTCGACCACGCGTCGCGCACGAAGAAGCGCGTCAACGTTGTCGCTTCACCAGACGCCTAGAGAGTCGCTGATGAAGCCAGAGATTCATCCCAAGTACAACACGATCGAAATCACGTGTCTCGCCTGCAGCACGAAGTTCTCGATCGGCTCAACGCGAACCAGCGAGCTCAAGACGGAAGTCTGCTCGAACTGCCACCCGTTCTTTACGGGGAAGCAGCTGATTCTCGACACGGCCGGTCAGGTCGAGCGCTTCCAGAAGCGCCTCGGTCGCTCGCGCTGATTCCCATGCGGCGCCGACTCGGCGTCGCTGCGCGAATCGCGCAGAATCGCTTTGCACAGGTCTCATACGCACTACACGCACTCTCGCTAAGCGCGCGCCCAACAAGCGGCGCGGCGTATGGCGGCCAGGCGCTGATCGACGGCGTGCTCATGCGCGGGCCATCACACATCGGCGTAGCACTGCGCACCGTTGACGGGGGCATTGCGGTGACGACCGAGCCAATTGCAACAGGACCCATTCGCCGTCGGCTGACGCGGGTCCCGGTGCTTCGCGGAGCCGTCGTGTTGTGGGAGACACTCGCACTGGGCAGTCGTTGGCTACTGCGCAGCGCCGACGTTTCAGCGGGGGATGAGGAGCGATCCGCTGGTGGCACTGGCTCACTGGTTGCAACGCTCGTCATCACGCTGCTCATTGCCGTCGCGATTGATGGAATCTTGCAGGTGGGCATTCTGCTCGGCTACTTGGCTGCAGTTGGGCGCAGCAACGATGTGGATCGCACCTATCGGTATCACGGTGCAGAGCATCGCGCGATCCATGCGCTCGAGAACGGTGAGCCGCTCACACGCAGCGCACTGGCCCGCTGGCCAACGGCACATCCGCGCTGCGGAACCGAGTTCCTAGTTGTCGTCATTCTGGTGAGCATCGTTAGCTTCTCACTGGTCGGTCGACTTGATCCGATCCCAACAGTGATCAGTCGCATTGCGGGCATCCCGCTCGTCGCTGGACTGGCCTACGAAATCTTGCGTCTTCTCGGTCGATATCGAACCAATCCCATCGCACGAACGCTTGCTGCACCAGGAATTGCGGTGCAGCGCATCACCACACGAAAGCCTGATGACGGCATGCACGACATTGCAATCGTTGCGCTGACGGCGGCGATCGAAGCGGAGGGTGGTGTTGTGCCGAGCGGTTCCGAGCGACCAACCTCCCGCGCGCTGCAGTCGCTGAAGGTGCGCTGATGGCTGACGTCGCACAGCTCAATGCGCGACTCGCGGCGGCGCTCAAGGCGCGCGCCGAACTCGAGGCGCAGTTGACGCTCCCTGAAGTACTCGCCGACCACACGGCCCTTGCTCGTATTGGTCGTGAGCTGTCGCGCACCGCGCCACTTGCGGAGGCGGGCGAGGCGCTCTCCGCCGCTCGCCTGCGCGTCACCGATTCACGCGCACTCGAGGCTGATCCAGGGGCGGACGCGGAGATGCGCGAACTGGCCGCAGCCGACCGCGCTGAGGCGGAGGCGATTGAGCGCGACATCCTGGAGCGACTCCCTGGGCTGCTTCTTGAGCCAGACCCGAACGATGGTCGAGATCTGTTGATCGAAGTGCGCCCAGGCGCTGGGGGCGATGAGGCCGGAATCTTTGCGGGCGAGCTCTTTCGCGCCTATCTGCGCTACGCCGAACGCCAGGGATGGAAGAGCGAAGTGGATGCGATCAGCGAAACCGGTGTCGGCGGAATTCGTGAAGGGGTCATGGAGGTCTCTGGCGACGGTGCATGGGCCGCCTTCAAGTGGGAAGCAGGCGTTCACCGCATTCAGCGCGTCCCCGCAACCGAATCGGCTGGACGCATTCACACCAGCACCGCAACGGTCGTGGTGCTGCCCGTGGTGACCGCTGTTGACCTGGTGATTCCAGAGACCGACATTCGCATCGACGTGAAGCGCGCATCAGGGAACGGCGGGCAAGGGGTGAACACCACCGACTCCGCGGTGCGCATTACGCATATTCCGAGCGGCATCGTGGTGGAGATGCAAGACGAGCGCAGCCAGTTACGCAACAAGGAGAAGGGGATGGCGATTCTGCGCAGCCGCATCATCGCCGCAGAAGAGGAGCGCAAGCGCGCCGCCGACTCCAAGGCACGCAAGGCGCTCATCGGTAGCGGCGATCGCAGCGAGAAGATTCGTACGTACAACGGACCACAGAATCGTGTCACCGATCATCGCATCGGTTTTGACAAGTTTGATGTGCCGGGAATTCTTGGCGGTGATCTCGCGCCATTCCATGAGGCGCTTGCCGCCGCCGAGCAGGCGGCGCGACTGGCGGAGCAATGAGCGACGAGCCGATTGCCGGTCGACCACTTATCGAGCGTGAGGCTGATGGACCGACGCTGCTGCGCGAAGCATCGGCGCAACTGGAGGCGGTAGGAAGCCCAACACCACGCCTCGATGCCGAAACACTTCTCGCAGCACTCCTCGGTACGCGCGTCACCACGTTGCGCACCGCTGTCGCTGCAGGCTTTCCGCTGCCACTCCCAGCGCTGATTGAGATTCCAGAGCCAGAGCCACTGAGCGACCGACATCCGCAACTCGCGGAAGCGTTGCGCATCGCGCGCAGCGCACTCGCCGCAGGTGATGCCCCAGCGGCCCTCGCTGCGCTCGTGCAGGAGCGCGCAACCGGTCGACCGATCAGTCATCTCACCGGGCGTCGCGGATTCCGCAAGCTAGAACTGCTCGTAACGCCAGATGTGCTTGACCCACGGCCAGAGAGCGAGCTGATCATTGAGACGGCACTCGCCTTTCTTGCCGACCGCGTGGCGGCCGATCGAGCACTTGGTCGCGCGCCACATCCGCTGAACGCTGCAGAGATCGGCACGGGGAGCGGCGCACTTGCGGTCGCCCTCGCCGACGAATCGCCAGTACCTCTGCGTCTCATCGCAACAGACATCTCTGGCGAGGCGCTGATGGTGGCGCGCGCGAATGCGCTGCGCTGCGGTGTGGCGTCGCGCATCACGTTCATGCACGGCGATCTCGCCGAGCCGCTTCTTGCGGCGCGTGCACCCGGTGATCCAGCACACCTTGATCTTCTCATTGCAAACCTGCCGTATGTGCCAACCGGGGAGGTTGATGGCGCCAGGGATGCTGCAAGTATTCGGGATCTCGCGCCGCGCGACTTGGCGCGTCTCGGCATTGCCGCAGAGCCACGCCTTGCGCTCGACGGTGGCGGTGATGGGCTGGAGCTGATTCGCCGACTCATCGCCGAGCTGCCGCGACTGCTGCGCCCAGGTGGCGCTGCACTCTTGGAATTCGGAGACGGTCAGGGTGACGACGTTGCGCGACTCGCCGACGGCCTCGGCATCGGTTGGCGCGTGGCGATTCGTGGTGACCTATCGGGCCGCGACCGTATGGCCGAAATTCGTCGGAGCGGATAACGCACATGGCAGTGAAACCAACGCTCCCAATTCGACTCCTCGTCATGGATCTTGATGGCACGCTGTTGCCGCACGGCGGCGTGATCGCTGAGCGCACCATTGATGCGATTCGCGCAGCGCGCGCTAAGGGGGTCATCGCCACCATTTCGTCGGGGCGCAATGTGCCGTCCATCATTGAGTACGCGCACCAGATTGGACTCGACGGTCCGCTCATCGGCATGCAGGGGGCGATCGCGCGCGAGATTCCGGCGAAAGGCGAGCCTGGTTCAGGGCGCATGATCAGGCACGTCCCCTTCCCTGCTCACCTGGGAGCCAAGGCTGTCGCGTGGTGTCGCGAGAACAACCTTTGGGGCCACGCCGTGATCCGCGACGATCTGCGATTCGATGTCCGCGACCCACATGTGCGCCAGTACGAGATCTGGCTCCAAGGGGATGCCCTCAAGCGTCTCGGTACCGTGCCAAACCTCACCGACTACCTCACCGAGCGCAAACTGCACCTCTCTAAGGTGGTCGCCCACGCCCCTGAGGGGCATGTGGATGGGGTGCTTGATCGAGCCCGGGCCACCTTCGCCGGGGAGCTCGATGTGACCATCAGCCACCCCGAGTACCTAGAATTCACCGCCCCCGGGGTGAACAAGGGGACGGCGCTGCGCTGGCTCGCCCGCCGCCTGAAGATCCCCCTCGGCCAGGTGATGGCCATGCCACGCACCTGTAGTGGGACAGTGGAGAGGGAGGGGAGCATGGGCAACGCCGCACACGATCCGTTGATGAACCTGAGCCTTCGCGAGGTTGACCCAGAACTCGACGCCATCTTCGTCAAGGAGGCGGTGCGTCAGCGTGATCACATCGAGTTGATCGCCTCCGAGAACTACGCGTATGCCGCAGTGCGCGAGGCGCAGGGCTCCATCCTCACCAACAAGTATGCCGAGGGACTTCCCGGGAAGCGCTACTACGCCGGTTGTGAGTTCGTTGACGAGGCAGAGAACCTTGCACGAAACCGCGCACTGCAGCTCTTTGCTGGCAGCGAGCATGTCAACGTGCAGCCGCACTCTGGCGCGTCGGCAAACATCGCGACCTTCACCGCCGCGATGTCACCAGGCGACTCATTCGTTGCCATGAGCCTCGATCAGGGCGGACACCTCTCCCATGGCGCGTCGGTCAACATTTCCGGAAAGTGGTTCAAGCCGACCTTCTACGGTGTTCGCGCTGAAGATGGTCTTGTTGATTGGGACGCAGTCCACCGCGCCGTCGATGAGGCGAAGCCGAAGGTTGTCATCGCTGGCGCATCGGCGTATCCGCGTGCGCTCGACTTTGAGAAGTTTGCCGCTATTGCACATGCAGCTGGCGCGAAGTTGATGGTCGATATGGCGCACATCTCGGGAGTCGTTGCGGCAGGGCTACACCCAAGCCCATTCCCCCACGCTGATTACGTCACCACCACCACGCACAAGACGTTGCGCGGACCGAGAGGCGGCATGATCTTTGCTCGAGCCGACGAAGCGGCTGCCATTGACCGGGCTGTCTTCCCTGGAAATCAGGGTGGGCCGCTGATGCACGTGATCGCCGCCAAAGCGGTCGCCTACAAGTTGGCACTGCAGCCTGAGTTCCGTGCGTACATGCAGCGAACACTCGTCAACGCCAAGGGGCTTGCCGCAGCGCTCGCCGCACGCGGGTTTGGTGTGATCACCGGCGGTACCGACAACCACCTGATCTTGTGCGACGTGACACCACTTGGTGTGACCGGCAAAGAGGCGACCGCCGCACTCGAGGCGGTGGGCGTGACGATCAACAAGAACAGCATTCCAGGCGAGACGCGCTCGCCAATGGTGACGAGCGGCGTGCGCTACGGCACACCAGCAGCAACAACGCGCGGCATGGGACTCGCGGAGATGGAGCAGATCGCGCAGTGGTCTGTTGAGGCGATCGCCGCGCGCGAAGATGCGGCGAAGCTTGAACAGATCCGCCGCGAGGTAGTGAAGGTTGCGCAACAGTTCCCAGTACCCGGTAACGATGCTGCGGAGCTAGCGGCGCGCGAGAGCTAATGGAGAGCGCTCCGCTCTATCTCGCCATCGCTGCACTGGCGGCCGCCGTCGCGCTGGTGGGCACACAGTTCGTACGCCGCGTTGCTGTTGCGTTCAATCTTGCCGATGCTCCGAATGAGCGCCGCATCAACACCACGTTGATGCCGCGCGCTGGCGGCTTCGCCGTCGCGCTCTCCTTCTTCTTGGTCGGTGCAGCAGTGACGATCCTTGCGTCACCACTCGGTCTGACGGGCGGCACACCACTCCCGATCTCTGGAATCGCTGCACTCTTGCTTGGGGCATTACTTGCGGGCGTCATCGGTCTCGCCGACGATCGCTTCGATCTACGTGCGCGGTGGCAGCTCGCTGGGCAGCTGGTGATTTCAGCGGTGCCAATCGCCTTCGGTGTGCGAATCGCCATCTTGTCGAATCCGTTCGGTGCGGGCGACCTGTTCATCCCCGATGCGATTGGGCTCGCCCTCACCATCTTCTGGGTCCTCGGCATGCAGAACGCGATGAACTTCATCGACGGGCTCGATGGCCTCTCGGGCGGGATCGCCCTCATCGCTGCGGTCACCCTTGGACTAATCGCCCTTCCGGCCACACCCCTCCTCGCCGCCCTCTGCTTCGCCTTGGCGGGCGCGCTCGCCGGGTTCCTGCGACACAACTTCTACCCCGCCTCCATCTATATGGGGACGAGCGGAATCTTGGCGGTCGCCTACGCCCTGGCGGTCCTCTCCCTGCTCGGCACCGCCAAGGTCGTGGCCGCGCTGCTCATCCTGGGGGTGCCCATCATTGATGCCTTCTTCGTGATCGTGGGGCGGCTCCTGGCCGGACGCTCTCCATATAGTGCGGACAAGACCCACATTCATCAGCGCCTAATCGACGCGGGGCTGAGCCACCGCGGGGCCGTCCTTGCCCTTTATGGGGTCACACTCCTCCTTTCGATTGGGGCGGTGGTGCTGACCGCGAGTGCCGCCCTCTATGCCTTCGCCGGGCTCCTTGTCGTGCTCGGCGGGGCGATCGTCTCGCTCTCGCGACGAGCGGAGCGCCGCGCATGAGCACGCCTGACCCAGCGCCGAAAAACGAACGCGAGTTTGGCGACCCTCGGCTAGAATCGCCGCAGAATCCTGATGAGGTTGTTGGCCTGATGTCCGACATCGGCAAGGGTGCGTATCTCGCCCTCTTCTCGCAGATCGGTATCAGCCTCCTCATCGCGAATCTCGGTGGAGCACTCCTCGGACACTGGATTGACGGTCAGCTCAACAGCGAACCGATCTTCCTGATCCTCGGATTCATCGGAGGCTTTACCGCTGGTGCGGTGGCCGCGGCACGGTTGGTGCAGCGAACGTTGCGCCACCTCGATGCACTTGATGTTGCAGCAAAAGCTGCGAAACGAGAACGTGAGGCGCGCGAACGCGACGCCGCACGATTGAAAGGGAGGGTTGAATGAGCGTCGCTCCGGCGAAGAAGAGCTCAACGAAGCGCACCCTTCTTCTTGCCGCACTCGGCGTGATCCTCCTTGACGCAGTTGCGATCGTCACGTTCGGTGGTGTCGGACTGAACAACTTCCCTGGCGACGTCATCAAGCGGGCGCTTGAGCCGATCGTTCCACACACGGTGATTGATCTCGGAGGCGATCCAACCCATGCCGCGTCGCTCTTCGACTTCTACCCGTCGATCACCGGCTCCATCATCATGAGCTGGATCGTGATGGCGGTCGTGATTATTCCACTGACGATTGCAGCGCGACGACTCAAGGAGATTCCGAGCGGCGCGCAGAACGTGCTTGAGTTCGCCATCGAGGGCCTCACCTCATTCGCGATGGGGATCGGCGGCCCAGGGGCAAAGCGCTTCATCACCTTCTTCCTCGCCTGCTTCCTCTTTATTGTTGTCTCGAACTGGTCTGGCCTGATCCCAGGTGTTGGCCGCGTGCATGAGTTCCGCGCGCCAACGAGCGACGTGAACGTCACCGTTGGCCTGGCACTCGTCGCCTTCGTCTACTTCCACTACCAGGGCGTTCGCGCGCTCGGCATCGGTGGCTACCTCGGAAAGTTCTTCACCCTGAAGGGCGGTCCCATCGGCCTCTTCGTTGGCGTGTTGGAGTTCTTCCTTGAAATCGTGAAGCCGATTACCTTGGCGATGCGACTCTTCGGCAACATCTACGGCGGTGAGCTTGCCCTTACCGTAATGACCACGATCACCCTCGCCTACATCCCAGTTGCCCTGTATGGCCTCGAACTCTTCGTGGGTCTCATGCAGGGGATCATCTTCAGCGTCCTTGTCCTCGTCTTCACCATGCTGGCCATGGAGG
>RGBZ01000140.1 GCA_009919365.1 bacterium | reverse complement strand
CACCTGCTCAGCGGTTCGATCACCAATCATCAAGTTGTACTTGCGGCGAATGTAGAGCGCGATCGCTTCATCGAAGCGGTTGCCACCAACGCGGTGCGACTTACTCACCACAATTTCCGAGAGTGAAATCACGGCGATCTCGGCGGTACCGCCACCAATGTTCACAATCATGTTGCCCGAAGCGCTGCTGATCGGTAGCTCTGCGCCAATTGCTGCCGCCATCGGCTCCTCAATCAGGAACGCCTTCCCCGCGCCAGCTTGGCGCGCCGCGTCGAGCACGTAGCGCTTCTCTACCGACGTTGAGCCGGCTGGTACGCTCACGAGCACGTCTGGTCGGCCGAATGAGAATCGACCGGCGGTGCCTTTCTTGATGAAGTAGCGGAGCATCGCCTCGGTGACAACGTAGTCGGCAATCACACCATCGCGCAGTGGTCGAATAGCGGTGATGGAGCCAGGCGTACGCCCGAGCATCTCCTTCGCCTCATTGCCAACGGCGACGATCTGGTCGCGATCGTTAATCGCAACTACGCTCGGCTCGCGAACGGTGATGCCGCTCCCCTGAACGAAGACGAGGATGTTCGCGGTTCCTAGATCGATGCCAATCTTCATCCCGCCACTCCCTCTTCACTAACGTGGGTGAGCTCCGCGCCAAGGCCTCGGAACTTCTCCTCAATGTTCGCATAGCCGCGGCGCACGTGGTGCGCACCGTGAATGCGGCTCTTCCCCGGTGCAGCCAACGCGGCGAGCATCAGTGTGGCACCTGCGCGCAGGTCCGGAATCTCGGCCTCTGCAGGTACGAATGTTGTTGGCCCTGTCACACGGGCGGTACGTGGATCCACGATCTCGACCTGTGCGCCGAAACCGCGAAGCCCGACGAGCCACTCGAGACGATCCTCGAAGATCGTCTCTTCAATGGTGCTCGTACCAGCGGCGCGCGTCAGCATCAGCCCTGCAGATGGCTGCAGGTCGGTGGCAAGTCCAGGGAATGGCTGCGTGCGAATGTTGGTGGGGTTGTATGCGCCGCCGGTCGGTAGCCCAGTCACGCGGAGGCTCTTGCGCGCTGCGTCAACTGGATCGGCTTCAATGGCGTAATCAACGCCGAGCTGATCGAGCAGATTGATAAATGCCTTCATGTGCGTTGGCTCTACGCCGTCAACGTTGATCGTTCCACCAACCACCGCTGCAGCGGCGGCGAACGTTCCCGCCTCAATGCGGTCGGGCATGATGCGATGCGTTGCGCCGTGCAGTGCGTCAACACCTTGAATCTCAATGCGATCTGGCTGCGTACGCGCGACCTGCGCGCCCATGGCGTTGAGCAGCACGATGAGATCGTCAACCTCAGGCTCTTGTGCGGCAGGGGTAATGACGGTTGTGCCCTTGGCAAGTACGGCGGCAAGGATCGCGTTCTCGGTGCCCATCACGGTGATCTGCGGAAAGGTGATCGCTGCCCCCTTGAGGCGGCCGTTGCTCTTTGCAAAGTAGTAGCCGTCGCGGTAATCAATCTCGGCACCGAGCGCGCGCATGGCATCAACGTGGAGGTTCACGGGGCGACGGCCGATGCGGTCGCCGCCTGGATTGCTAATGATCACGCGGCCGAACCGGGCCAGGAGTGGGCCGAGGAGCATGAAGCTGGCGCGCATCTTGGCGGCGGCTTCGAGCGGCACAAAGAGCCACTCGGCATTCGCCGCCTGCAGGCTCATCGTTTCAAGGGTTGGTCGCTCAATGGTGACGCCAATGTCGCGGAGGGTGTCGGCGAGCACATCGATGTCGAGGATTCCTGGGATGTTTTCAAGGTTCACGCGCTCGCCGGTCAGCACCGCGGCGGCCATCACCTTGAGGGCCGCGTTCTTGGCGCCGCTTACCCGCACGCGGCCAGCGAGGGGTTGCCCGCCTTGAATGCGGAACTCCTCCTGAGCCAGGGGGATCGGTCGGTACTCCCACGAGAACGGCTTCACAGCAGTCATGGGCGGATTCTCGCCGTTTGCTGCAGAAGCGTCCAACTGGGGCTCACTTTCTTCGGCCACCCGCACGGGTGGCGGCAGGCGCTAGCGCTTGCGGCGGCGCTCGGCGACGCGGAGGTGCAGGAGGGCCCGGCTCAGCGAGGCTCGGGCGGTTGCGAGTGAGGCGGGATCCTGCGTTCCAGCGCCAGAGATTGCCGCCTCGGCGGCAGTCTTCGCCTTCTCAATAGCGGCGGTGTCGAGCTCGCCCGAGAGGTCGGCCGACTCGGCAAGCACCACGACGCGGTCGGGTCGCACCTGCACGAATCCACCAATGATGGCGATGTACTCAATGGAACCGTCGAGTGCGGTGATGCGCCCTTCGCCAGCGCCAAGCACCGTTACGTATGGCTCGTGCTTCGGCAGAATGCCGACCTCGCCATCAATCGTTGGTAGGACCAACGCGGAGGCCTCGCCCTTCCAGGCGAGGCGCTCCGGCGTCACGATCTCCAACGTAAATGGCATCTCGGCGCTTCCCCTGCGCTACTTGTTCAGCGCGACAGCGTTCGCCCGAACGTCATCGAGAGTTCCTGCAAGGAAGAACGCCTGCTCTGGCAGTTCGTCGGCCTTCCCTTCAAGGATCTCGCGGAACGAGGCGATCGTGTCGGCGATCTTCACGAACTTGCCGGGGCGGCCGGTGAATACCTCGGCCACGAAGAACGGCTGGCTCATG
>RGBZ01000139.1 GCA_009919365.1 bacterium | reverse complement strand
ATGCTGGCGCCACCAGCCTCGAGTGGGCCGATCTTGCGTCGCAGGCGCTCCAGGGCGCGCAACTCTTCGGGGTCAGGCGCAACGAGTGCTGCCGCCTCGGAAGCAGCGTGCTGACCCTCCCAGTAGACGGCAAGGGCTGCCGCCTGCTGGCGTGCGAGCCCCTCACGCGCTGCGGTGTCACCGTCGGCAGAAACCTCAGCATCATCGGCAGGTGCTGTGGTGCGAAGTGCAGCGGGGATTCCAGCGGCCAAGCGAGCGTCTTCAGATAGGCGGCGGCCGAAGGCGGCAAGGTCGCCACTCAACTCTTCAATGAATCGTTCACGCTCAAAATCAACCGCCTGCGCATCGCGCTCGAGTGGGCGCAGCGCCTCATCAAGCTGCTGCTCACGGGCGCGGAGGCCACGCTTCGCCTCTTCATCTGTCGCGATCTCGCTCTCAATCTCAACCTGCAGGGTCGCCTTCGCCTGCACGCTCTCTTCACGCTGCGTTGCGGCGGCGCGGGCTGCTGTGGCGAGACCGGACTGCTCGGCGAGCTGTGCGCGGAGATTCGCGACGCGCGTTTCGAGTGAGCCGCGCTCCTCTGCCGCCCGAGTGATTCGAGCGGAGGCGCCGGCAACGGTGGCGTCGCCGCGTGCACGCGTCAACTCCCAAGCGCGCAGCGCTGCCCGATCCGCCTCAACGGCCGTTGCAAGGTCGGCGCGGCGGGCGATCAACTCCTCAACGCGGGTGCGCCACTGCGTCGTGGCGTCGGTCGGCACGCGCCGATTCAGCGGCCCGAAGCGTGGCACGAGTGCTAACTTCAGCATCACGAGCCTGCGTGAGGCGCGTCTCGGCCGAAGTGAGAGCGCCCGCCGCCACGATGGCTTCGCTGCGCAGAGCTGCAGCTGTGACACGCAATCGCTCAGTGGCTGCAGAGGCGCGGCTGATCTCTGAATCGACGAGGGCATCGTCGGGCTCCGTCTCGCGAATGACGACCCCGCCGTGCCGAACCACGGCGCCGGCGCGCGTGACGATCGTTCCGCCGAGGGGAAGATCGGCAAGGGAACTCAGTGCAACGGCGACGCTTGGTGCAACAAAGACACTGGCGAGGAGACGCCCGAGCACGCCGTCAGGATCGCTCAGGATCTCGCTGCTCAGCGACGGAAGTGTTGGGTGTGGGGCCGCGCCAATCGCGTCTGTCCCATCAATGAGGAGGGCCCCCTGCTCCTCATCCAGCAGGTTTGCACCACGCTGATCCACCACGAAGCCTCGAGCCAGCGCGCCTAGAGCGGCGAGCACTGCTGTTCGGCCCTCTTCACGAAGTTCAACGCCCGCCAGCAAGCTTCGCCCGCCGATCGCGTGCGCCGCCTTTGACAGCGCACGCTCTTGAAGGGCCGCGCGTCGTGCCTCCAGGGCGGCGAGTCGTCCGGAGAGCGACGCCGCCTCCGCCTCTGATTCACGAGCGGCACGTTCGCTCTCTCCGAAGGTTGCGCGAGCGGCGGCGGCATTGGACTCGGCTTCGCCAAGTTCTCGCGATGCAGCGGCAAGGCGGGCTGCGGCATCACTAGTGGAGGTAGCGGCGAGAATGAGAACGCTTTCAGCCGCGGAGGGATCTTCGCCCGCACCATCTGCAGAAACGGCGGTGCGCTCCGCCACGAGACGCTCAAGGCGGGCGGTGAGGTCGGCACGCTCGACTTCTCGCGAACGCTGGGCGCGCACGGCAGAGTCACTGCTCCCCTCTCCGTTGCCAACGGTCAGGGCCTCGAGCTCACGACGCGCGGCAGATAGATCAGCGTCAAGAATTTCGAGGGCTGCAACCGCCTCGGCATCGACGGCGGGGGCTGCAGCAGCACGGAGGGCCTCTACCGACGCAATCTCTGCCTCAGCAACGGCAACCTCCGATGCAATGCGCTCCACATCTCGCGTGAGAGCCGCCGACTCAGCTTCGACTCGGGCATGTGATCGCTCAGCGGCTTCACGAGCTTCGCGCGCCGCTTCGAGAGCACGACGTGCCACATCAAGATCGGAGCGCGCTAGCCCAAGTCGTTCACGTCGTCGGCGAGCCTCCTCATCGGCGTTACGAAGCTGTTCACGAATCGAATGCAGCTCACCGGTGTACGTCGATAGTTGACCGCCGATGCGCACTCGTCGCACGGCGATCCAGGCACCACGGGCAGCTCCCAGGGCGGCGATGCGCTCGACCGCTTCGGTCAACAGTTCTTCGCGACCAGCCTCCTGCTTGGCGAGCGAGGCGAGGCGCCGCTCTTGAGGGCGCAGGGTGCCGAGGATCTCTTCAACACGTGCGCGATTGTCGATCGCCTCTTTCATCTCAGTTTCGGCCCGTGCTCGGCGTCGCTCATGGCGCGCAGTGCCCGCGAACTCTTCAACAAGCGCGCGGCGCTCCTCGGCCTTCAGGCTTAGCGCCTGGTCGACAGCACCCTGACCGATGAAAAGGAGACCGTTCTCGGCGAGCCCTGCGCCATCGAGCAGTTCGTTGAGATCGCGCAGTCGGATCTTCTCGCGGTTGAGCAGATACTCCTGGCCGCCGCCGCGATCGGCTCGACGGGCGATCTCGATCTCGGTGAAGGGGAGATCAAAGAGCCCGTCGTCGTTGGCAATAGAGAGCGACACCTCGGCAAGGCCGAGTGGGCGTCGCTTCTCTGAGCCCGCGAAGATGACCTCTTCAACACGCTTTGAGCGAATGCCACGCCCAGCCTCGCCGAGCGCCCAGC
>RGBZ01000138.1 GCA_009919365.1 bacterium | reverse complement strand
GGACCGAACCTCGGCCTCTAACTATGGCGCAATCTTTACCGTCACCACTGGCGGCTTGCTGAGCGCAAAGCAACGCGCATCGAGCCAGCCGTCGCGAATCGACTGCCGCTCCTCTGCATCGACACTGAGCTTCCAGCGAATCTTTACCGCGACCCAGTCGGTGAGATAGATGCACGTCGCAGATTCAAGTGGTGGAAGCCAATACGTTGGGTCGTCATCGCTCTTTGATTGATTGACGTTGTCGGTAACGGCACGAAGCGTCCATGCGACACCGAGATCGTTTGCGTACGCCTGTCGTCGCGCACTTGACCACTTCCATGCGCCGCTGCGCCACGCCTCACCGAGTGCGACGACGTGATCGACGTCGACATCCGACGCGCGCGTCCACGTTTCTCCGTCGTAGAGGCTCAGCCACTTTCCTGTGCTGACCGTCTTGCCGGACGAGGAGAAGCGCACAGAGACGAGCGACTCTGCGATCAGCACCTCTGCGCGCGTATCTTTGCCGTTCTTGTTCGCATCAATCCAGTGCTTAAAGAGCGAACGCTTGTATCCGCCAATGCGCTCCGCTGCGACTGGCACGCAATCGAGTGCGGTGAGGAGGCCAAGCTTGGTGTTGTTTCTCTTGCAGGCCTTGGCGGCACTTGTGGCTGCGTCGACTGGCGCAGGTACGGCGAGTGTTGCGCTGACGAGTAGCGCGAGAAGTACGGCGACAATCCGAGAGTTCATCAGATTAGATTAGGCGACTACGTCAAAGAGTGCGCGAACGAGCGCGGTGCCCCCCTCATCGTGAATGTCGACGCGTGCTTCGCTGTCCGTGGCGCGAACGGTGCAGCGTACAGCGGCGCCGGTGGTGAGGCCGAGGTACTCAAGGCGGATGCGTCGGCGAGGGGCGGTGAGCTGCGCCGGCGCAACGGCGCTGAGCGCCTCTTCGGCGATCTCGAGCCAGGCGGCGTTGTTCACGTGACCGAGTGGATCGAAGTCAGCGACGCGCAGCGGCACAGTGACGCCAACGCCTGGCGTATCGCCGACTGGTTCTGCGGGGATCTTCTCTGGTGTGAACGTCGCGCCGACCTCTTTGACGAACGGTTCAAATTCCGTGGGAAATCGAACTGGTCGTCCGCTCTGGTCGGTCATGACCCAATCGATGGTTGCGTCGGCGATCACGCGATTGGCGCTGCCGAAGAGTCGCGTGCGGCGTCGAGCCATAACGTGGCGGAAGCCAACGAGAGCGGTGGTGCCCGTCATCGCCTCATTGGAGCGCGGTGGTTGGTCGATAAGTAAGTCAACGCTCCGGACGACCCAGCCGACGCCGCGCGACTCATACCAGGCGCGTCCGTACTCGAGCGTTTCGCTGTGCTGCCAGGCGAGGTCCTGCGCGTGCCGGAGCACCGCCGCGGCGCGCATCGTGCCGGCGCGGTTGCACTCGTCGAAGCGCACGGAGCGACCCTCGTCGCGATAGCGGGCGTGCTCCGGGAGGCGTGCCTCATCGGGGGCCAGGCCAGGGGTGAGTCGCTCGTTCAGGCTCATCCGGCCGCTAGCCGCCCGAGAGTTTCGAGGGTGATGAAACGCGTCTTCTCACGTGGGGCTCGCACGATGTTGAGGCGTGCGGCAACGATCGCCGCGGTATCGAATGCCACCACGCCGATGGCGATCCGTGCGCTGCTTCCTGCGGCGCGAATGCGGGCATCCTCAAGCTCGGCGAGGAGGCTCGCATCAATGCCACGGGCGCCCCACTTGCAGTCCCAAAGCTCTGGGATCGGGCCCGCCTCAACGGTGACGTCGAACGGATGCGGGTCGGCGGAGACACCATCGATGGCGAAGCGGCGCTCGCGCCGGACCAGTCGGTCGGCATCGTTTGCGAGCACTGGGCGCCGGCGCAACATCTCAGCGGTGGTTGCCTCTACGACCGCCCCACGGTACTGCGCGTTAGATGCTTGTGCCTTGCCGCCGATCGCGAGTGCACCAACGACCAGCGGGTCAGTTGTAGTGCGGTGCGATGGAAGGGCGGCAAAGAGCGCCGCTGTCTCTGCCGACGTCGGTTCAGGGTCGTTCATAACTGCGCGCGCAATCAGGCGCTCGGCAGGTGTGGCGTTCGCAATTGCGACAGCGAGTGGGCGAAGGATCGGATCAGCTTGGATCCCTGAATACACCACCGCGCGTCCGTCGCGCGGCGCATCACTAAACGAGATACCGGCAGGGATTCGCGCTGCAACCGTCGTGCCGCTGCTCGGCGGAACACCGTCTTTCGGTAGGCTTGCCGGATTCAGCGTTGCGGCGAGGAGCGTTAGTGCAAGGCGCGGCTGCATGCCGATCCAATCAATCGCACGATGCGGATCGTTTGCAGCGATGACGCGCTCAATGCTTGCAGCAAGTGACGAAAGTGCGTTCGTCGCAGCATCTGGGAGCGCCCGGTCACCGATTGCGGTAATCGCTCGGTTCAGCTCCTCTTCACCAAGTGTTGAGATGACATTCGTGTGATCAAGTGCGTCGGTCACCTCTTCACCGAGTGTCACCAGTCGCGCGAATAGCTCTCGCTGGTGTGTGAGTGCAGTGCTGCTCATAGCGTTGGCCAGCTCAACGCTGCAGCATCAAGAAGAAGCTCTGGGTTGCCATTGCGGCGTAACGCACTCAAAGTCTTATCAATGGCTCGCAGCGCCTCTCCCCACGTTGCAGGTGGAAGCCGATGTGCAACGGCCTCAATCTCCGCGCGATCTTCAGGGAA
>RGBZ01000137.1 GCA_009919365.1 bacterium | reverse complement strand
GGCCGGTGAACCTATTATACCATGGCCCTTCGCGTGTTGCACGAGTCGAAGCGGGCGGGCGGTGACACTGATTGCGTCAGAACGTTGTTTTGCCTGAAAAGCTGGTCGCGGTCGACGCCTCGAGGACCGGGTCGATCCAGTCTTCCTCTTCTGAGTCCTCGGGGCTGACCAGGGTGGTCCACTGGCCGCCGTCGAAGACGTATGCGAATTCCAGGTTCATCTCTTGACATCCCTGTCGGAGCGCCGCCTCCGTCTCGTAGAAGAGGGGATCTTTGCGGGGCTCCCCGTAATCTCGGGTGTAGGCAATCGTCTGCGACAAGTGCGGCCGGAGCTTGACGAGGTTGCCGAGTCGGAGCAACGCATTAACCTTCTTCAGGGACTCGTAGGAGTACTGCAGCGTCTCACCGACACCCTCGGGAGAGCCTGCATAATCGCAGTAGATGCCCGTGATTCCGGCCTTCGTCTTCTTGCCGATGAAACTTCTCGTTGCCATGCTGTCTCCTTGCGGGTGCCGGCCGTTTTGGCCGGTGAGTTTATTATACCAAACTCTCGCTCGCATTGCACCGGTGTAACGCGCCTCTTTATGTGATACGATTGAAATAGCGTGATGATAAGGCGCCCGACTGCACGGCCGACGCTTTGGGAGTTAGATCTCCGATCGAAAAAAGAGCACTATTCTGCGCCTTATCATCGCACGGGTCGAGGCCATTTGCACCCGGAGTGCGGTGGTCAGCCTCGAGGCGTCGAGAGGACGATTTCGGAACGAAATGCCACCGCGGTCGTCGTCATGTCCTCCGGTGAGGTGAGGACCATCGCAGACCGCCCGACCTTGGTGACGACCCATGTCCGGCTTCGCCATTGGACGATCGAGCCGACCTTGATCTTCAGCTTCATGATTCTGCTCCTGTCAGTTTGTTGCGAGGCTGCGCGCCCCGATGGTGCCGCCGCTGAGCCACCGGCTCTTATCGGCCTCCGCGGCCGCCTCGACGGCGTCGGGGCCGCACTGCCGGCAGACCGTCATCAGCATCACTCCGCTCAAGGCCTCCTTCATCACCGCGACGATCTGGCGCTTGTGGCTTTGCGTCCCGCAGCAGTCACAGTAGTCGCGAACGAGGTGATCCGGAATCATGAGAACCTCCTCAGCCAGTTGCCGGCCACCGCGGCCGGTGAGTCTATTATACCAAAGCCGCGCGCACATTGCACGAGCTGTGCCATTCAGATCTCGATTGAGTAACCCACAACCAAGACGTCCCGCTGGTTGTACAGCTTCAACGCACCGTCCCGCGCGCGGGACCAGAGCTCCCGGGGAAACTCCGCCGATCGCGGCGCCACCCGCGTCCCGGGAATGCCCCACACGGTGTCGGGCCCCGCGTCCAGCACGTGCTCCGTCCCCGTCATACGGACCTGGATGCTGTCGTTGCTCTTCGCGATCAGTTCGAGAATCATGAGAACCTCCGGAACCAGTTGCCGACCACCGCGGCCGGTGAACCTATTATACCACGGCCCGTCGCGTGTTGCACTATAGTTTTTCAAAGACCTCGATGTGCAAAGGGCGCGCTGTTGTGGTACAATGGTCTCATCCCCAGCAGGGGCAATCAACAGCCGGAGGCTCTCATGGACTTCCTCGGTCTCGCTCTGCTCTCCACCACTTGGGCGCTCAGTGCACTGGTGTTCGCCATGTCTCTCAAGTGAGCGCCCGATATCATCCCCATGCCGCCGAGCGCCCATGTCAGTAGTGTAACCTGCGGGCGCTCGATGTACAATGAAATCGGGTCGGCGCCCGATGATAACGACTTCCCGGAGGGCATTGCCTCCGGTCGGCTGAGATCTCTGATTTTCAAGGGAGGCATCCGGGAAGTCGTTATCATCACGCTGAGAGTCCCAGCACATTCGGATCAGATGTCGCCGTCCGGCCCCAGGACGAACTGACTGATCAGATCTTCGAAGTGCGTGCGGGACGACCTGAAGGTGGTTGCGGTGCTCTCGACTCCGCGCGCACCGTCGGCCTCTGCGTCGTCGTTGAGGAAGCCTTCTGTGCGGAAGATCTCTCGCACCTCGGCTGCGGGGCGCCCGGGCGTTCTGTCCGGGCTGACGATCCAGCTGTAGCCGTAGACCTCTCGAATCGCGAGCTCTCCCGCGAGCACGAGCGCCCTTGTCTCCTTGAGCACCGCGCTCCTCGCGCCCGGGATGAGGTTCCCGTCGTTGCCCACGAGCCCGAGCAGGTACGCCGTCGCAGTGGGCGCGCCGACGGACTGCAGGCTGAGGATGGAGGGGAATCGGGCGCCGCCGGGCTCTGTGAGGATGAGCTGCTTCAGGTTCTTCACGTCGTCTCCTCGGTGTCGGTGTCGGTGTTTGATTCAGGGCGCGCTGGGCGAACTCAGTCCTGCTGCCAGGAGCGCCGAGCGCGCTGCTGCTGGCGCCGCTGCCGGTCGCGCTCTCGGCGGCGCTCGAGCTGCTCCGGCGTCTGGGGAGCGCGCGGCGCGTCGGCGGCCGCCGCGCGCGCTGCCACCCGGGCGCGCTCCAGGAGCCTGCTGGCCGCCTTGGCCTGGGCGATCGCCGCCTTGGCCGCCGCGCGCTCCTGGCGCGCGAGCACCCGCGCCTGGTCCCTGACCGCCCGGGTGGCCTGGGCGAGCGCGGTCTTCAGGGCCTTGATCTGCTCGACGCCCTCGAGGATGTCAACGAAGTCGGGGTTCATGTCGATCTCCTTAGCACCGGTTGCTGGACTCACCGACCACCGCG
>RGBZ01000136.1 GCA_009919365.1 bacterium | reverse complement strand
CGCACCTCTTGCTCCGCGGCGGAGCCGGCGCTCGGGAAGACTGGGAGCTGATCGAGCAGCAGGTTGAGCTTTGCGGTGACGCCGGTGTTGCGCGTGGCGCGCAGTCGGCGGCGTAGCTCTGGGCCAGTCGCCTCAACACCTAACAGATTGAGCAGCGTGCTCTTTGGATCAAGCGTTGAAAGCACATACGGCGCAATGATCTCTTCGCCGCTGGCGAGTGCCACACCCGTCACGCGACCGTCGCGCTCGGTAATGGCAGTGACCTGTGCACCGGTGCGAATCTCGGCACCGAAGCCGCGCGCCGCATCGGCGATCGCGTCAATCAGTGCGCCTGGTCCGCCAATGGCGACAACCGTTTCGCCCGAGGCACCGCCGTCGGCGCCGTCACCGGTGATGCTGTCGAAGAGGAGCGATGCACCAGTTCCTGGCGAGATCGGACCGCTGGCGTTGTAGCGCGAGCCGCGCCAGGCGATTAGCGCTTCAAGATGGTCGTCGTTGATGTATTCGTTGACGAGGTCTGCCGCCGACATTGGGAGCATGCGCAGAATCTCGCGACCGTCACCCTCTTCGAGGCCGGTGAACGGCGCGCGGAATGCGAAGCCTGCGAGCAGTTCGGCGACCGACTTGCCTCCATCAAGATCTGGCGGAATGCCATCGAGCACCTTTTCGAAGTAGGCGCCGACGCGGCGCATGCGCCCGTCGAGCTTCAGGTAGCCAGCGGCTGTTTTCTCGCCGTTTGGACGAGTGGCGAGCTCGGCGGCGGTGCGCTTGGCGTCGCGCCACAAGGTGATTGAGGTGCCGTTCGTTGGATGCGGCGCGAAGTTGCGCGCCTCAGGCTCGACAAGCTTGACCTTCCCCTGCAGGCCGAGGTCGCGGGCGACACGTGGTCGGAAGCGACCAACGGTGTGCGCGAGCATCGGGGCACGAACGCCATCGACATCGCCCGAGAGCGCCATGCCACCGAGTTCGGTTCGCGCCTCGACGAGGATCGTCTTCACGCCAGCGCGCGCCAGGTAAGCGGCGGCAACGAGACCGTTATGTCCGCCGCCGATCACCACCACGTCGGCGGTGGCGGCAGGCTTTGGTGCGCGTGGGGCCTTCTGCACCTTTGGAGGGAGCTCGGCCTTGGTCGCGGCTGCTGGCTTCACGGCCTTCGGCGCAGCCTTCGGTGCGGACTTCTTGGCGGCCATTACGCCTCCCCTCGCTTGCTCTTGAGGATCTCGAGTGCGGCGAGTCGGCCAGGAGCACCCATGATGCCGCCGCCCGGGTGCGCCGAGGAGCTGGCGAGCCAGTAGTCGCGGATCGGTGTCTTTGTAGCGCGACCAGCCGCTCACCGGTCGGTTGAAGGCCATCTGCTGCACCAGGATCTCGCCCTGGAAGATGTTCCCTTCGGTCAGGCCAATGGTGCGCTCAAGGTCGAGCGGGGTCATGATCTGGCGCCCCACGATCTTGTCGCGGAAGTCCGGTGCGAATTCAGAGATGGTGTCGACCACCAGGTCGCCGAACTGCTCCTTGATGTTGTCCCAGCCACCATGCTCTGGCGCCAACTTATGTGGCGCGTACTGCACGAAGGCCGTGGCGACGTGCTTCCCTGGCGGGGCCATCGATGGATCGACCAGGGTTGGAATCAACATGTCGAGGAACGGGCGCTTGCTTGGGTGGCCGTGCTTCGCATCGTCGTAGGCGCGCTCCATATAGTCCGGGCTTGGCGAGATGCTGACGGTGCCCATCAAGTGGCCGTTCCCCGGAGGGGCCGCCGTAAAGGTTGGCAGGCCGTCGAGGGCGAAGTTCACCTTCGCCGAGCTGCCGCGGAACTTGAAGTTGCGAATCGCGGTCTCGAAATCTGTTGGCAGTGAGCCGGCGGGAAGCATGTCGAGGAAGGTGTGCTTCGCGTCGGCCGCCGACACGATCGTGTCGCCGTAGACCTCTTCGCCCGATTCGAGCACCACACCGATCGCTTTGTCGCCGCGCAGCAGCACCTGCTTCACCGGCGCGTCGGTGCGGGTAATGGCGCCGAACGACTGCGCGGCGCTGGCGATGGCCGCCGCCACGGCGCCGGTGCCGCCCTGCGGCAGCGCCCACTCGCGGAACGAGCCGTCGATCTCACCGAAGTAGTGATGCAAGAAGACCATGCCGGTGCCTGGCGACTTAATGCCCAAGAAGGTGCCGATGATGCCTGATGCCGACATGGTGCCGATGAGCGGTTCGCCCTCGAACCAGCGGCGCAAGAAGTCGTAGGCGCTGCCCGTAATCAGATCAAGCAGTGCACCCTTGGTGCGCAGCGGCAGGTGACCGAAGTCTTTGGCGAGGCCGGCGTACTCCAGCCACTCCTTCGGGTCGCCATATGGATCGGGGGCGGCCATGTCGATCGCGGGGCGAATGAATCGGGTGATGTCGGTAACGGTCTGCTTGAAGTCGTCGTAGTTGTCGGCATCGCGGTGCGACCACTTGCGAATCTCGCGCAGGGTGTCGGCGTGGTCGGTGCGGCGATCGAGGTAGCCGTCCCAGTGCGGCGTGTAGGTACCCACCGAGGGCGCCATCTGTAGGCCGTGCTTGGCGAGGTCGAGCTCGCGAATCACCTGCGGGCGCAGGAGGCTCACGAGGTACGAGGCAACCGAGAACTTGTAGCCCGGCACGGGCGACTCAGTGAGGGTTGCACCACCAAGAACGGAGCGGCGCTCGAGGACGATGACCTTCAGTCCAGCCTTCGCAAGATACGCCGCGGTAGTGAGGCCGTTATGCCCACCGCCG
>RGBZ01000135.1 GCA_009919365.1 bacterium | reverse complement strand
ACCTACAGGAGATGATTTAGCAGCGCTGCGTTCAACTACGGCGTAGGTGTCGCAGAGCTCCCAGGATCTGGATCTGGTGTCGCTGTCGGGTCAGGAGTCGGTAGTGGTTCTGGTGTGGGCATCGGCGTCGGTGTTGCAAAGACCCCAAGCGGATCAAGATCCCGCCGGTACATCTCGCAGTGCTCTGTGATGTTTCGAGCTGGATCTGCGGAGAAGCAGACCCATGCCCACTTCTCGGGCCAGCACTCATCGAGAATCCACGGCTCCTGTTGTGCTCGTTCTTCCGTGCAGTACCAGACTCGCGCCTCTGCCCAGGTGTATGTGCTGCCAACGCAATCCCAGCAGGTGTTTGGGGGTTTTGTTGGCTCAGGCGTCGGGCTCGGCGGTTCGGTAAACGGCTCATACGAGGCTGTATCTGGGTAGCTTGCCGTTCGGTACCCTGGGGTGTCGGCCGATGCCGAGGCGGCTACGTAGCTCAACGAAAACAGGAGCCCGGCGAGAGTAATGAGTACCAACTTACTCACGCTCGCGGCACCAGGTACTTCACTACGCTTTCCCAGTCTGGGAAATCTTTTGTTCCGAAATGGATGTGCTTGCCCTTGAACCGATCAACACCGCGCTTGGTGCGGTCATCAACAATGAAGTCGCCGCGCAACAGGTTCTTGTGGTGCGTGAGGATCAGGCGCTTGCGAGCTGGAGCTCCGAGGTGCTCATCAATCCAGTCGCGCTTGTCGGCCCAGGCGGTAGGGTTCTCCCACGGCGCCGTCGATGCGATGTACGTGTCGAAGCGCCGCCGCAAGATGCTGTACGCCTCAATCGCGCCGCGCATCGGCTGCATCTTCGAGAAGATCCCTGGGATTTCGTCGTACTTCCCCGCATATCGCCGGAGCGTCCTCGCGTCGAACGCGCTGAGCCCCGACTCAAAATCGACCAGTACGTTGTCCATGTCGAGGTAAAGCACCTTCTTCTCGCCGCCCCCAACCGCGCCACGGGTGGTTGGCACTCGCAACGGTTTCGACTGGGTGCGATTCGTTTCACTCATGCCGCGTCCTTCGCCGCTGGGAGCACAATTTGTTCAGCCTTCGGGTCGCGATAGAGCGTGCCGTCGGGCATCGTTGCGCCTGTGAAGTCTGCGCCATCAAGGATCGCGTCGGTGAGAATCGCACCTTCCAGATTGGCGGCGCAGAAGCGTGAATCGCTCAGCACGGCTCCCGAGAGATCTGCGCCGCGCAAATCTGTACCGCGGAAGTCCGACGAGACAATTGACGCGCTAATGAATCGTGTGTTGCGCAAGTTTGCCGCCATGAAATCGGTGGCTGGACCAATCACCTTGGAGAAGTCGGCACCCTCCGCGTTGGCGCAGATGAAGGTAGCGGCGACGAATCGAGAGCCAACGAAGCTACAGTTGCGGAGGTTGCAGTGCGAAAAATCAGAACCGCTGAGCGTGCAGTCAATAAACTTGAGGCCGGAGAGGTCAGTTCCAATACGCCACTCAGTTCCGATCATCGTCTGGTTGCGAAATGTCCCGCCGCCAAATGTCAGCAGCTGACGCTGCAGAAGTTCTTCGCTCGAGAATGCTGGATCCTCGATGGAATCCTTGGAGCGCTTCGTGCTCCAGTCCTGGGGGGCTGGCTGGCTGGGCATTGCACCTCCTCCGCTACAACAGGGGACGCGGATACTAGAATGCGCCTCACAAAAGTGCAAGAGGTGCGGAGGGGCATTTGGTGGGGAAGCAGGTGGGCGATTCTGTTGGCAATCCGCTGCGCGTCGACTGGCTTCATGTTGCTGATCTCTCTGTTACAGGAAAGCTTGGCCGCACGTTTCTCCCTGGAAAAAATCACCACGGGTTGTCCGGAATGCTGCACGCGCGCAGCGCAGCGGTCGATTGTGAACGGTTGCGCCAGGTGTATGGCACAGACACCCTGGTGCTCCTAAACGAAGACCACGAAATCTCGCGGTTTGTGAATGATGTGCCACCACCAATCGGCCCGCAACATCTCGCTGCTGCGCTGCACGAGAACGACATTGCTCTGCTCAGGCTCCCGATTCCGGATGGGGGCACTCCGCATCCGAACCAAGTGGGCGAGCTGCGAGCGCTCCTGGCTGAGGTTGTGGAGCTTCTGCGAGCAGGCAAGATCGTGGCTGTCGCCTGCCGAGGTGGGATTGGGCGCACAGGGACGCTGCTCGCCCTTGTGCTCATTGAACTCGGGTGCTCTTTGGCGGACGCGATCGATCGCGTGCGAGCGATGAAACCCGAGTGCATTGACCCTGGACGTCAAGAGGAGTTTGTTCGCTCTTGGAAGACCGACTCAGGTGTATCGTGAACGCGCACCTGCTGGTGCATGAATAGGAGGCGCCATGGATTTCGTCAGCTCAATCAAGCGCAACTGCACCACGGCGGCGTATGCCCAGTTCGATGGGCGGGCCAGCCGGTCGGAGTACTGGTGGTTCTACCTCTTCACGGTGCTCGTCAGTGCGGCGGCCGATTCGCTCGGTGGCACGGCCGGGAACCTTGCTTCGCTCTTCTTCCTGCTTCCAGGGTTGGCGCTGGTGGCGCGACGCCTGCACGACACGGGTCGCAGCGGCTGGTGGTTCCTGATTGCGTTCACCGTGATCGGAATCCCAGTGCTCCTCTACTGGTTGGTGAAGGACTCCGACAAGGGGAAGAACGCCTACGGGCCGGGGCCGGCGCGCGCCTAGCTGCTCGGCCTAGCGGCCGAGGATGCGGTCGAGGGGGCTCTTAGTGTTCGAGGTGGCCTTCACCTGATCGCGTGGGCAGGTGCAGCGCTC
>RGBZ01000134.1 GCA_009919365.1 bacterium | reverse complement strand
GAGCGATTTCAACTCGACGGGCTTGGTGATCCTGCCGGCGAGCATGACCTTGTTCATTGCGCCTCCTGATGCGGCGGCGGCCCGGGTCACGCGACCCGCAGGAGCCGAACGCCTGCTCCGACACCCTCCCACGGCGCGGATACCGCGGGCGTATCGCGCTGGGGGCGCGCTCTTCTGCGACAATCGCCCACGATGCGGTACTACCTGACAACGGCCATTGCGTATGCCAACAACAAGCCTGGCCTGCACACGCTCTATGAGGTCATCGGCGCCGATGCCATCGCACGATGGCGCCGCATGAGCGGCGACGAGGTCCGCTTCTTAACCGGTACCGATGAGTACTCGGTCAATATCGCCGCCCGCGCCGCAGAGGAGGGGATGAGCCCGAAGGCCTTCGTCGACACGAAAGTCGCCCTCTTCCAAGCCAGCGAGGCGAAGCTACTCATTAGTCCCGATCGTTTCATCCGGACCACCGACGCGGACCACACCCTCGCCGCGCAGGAGATGGTGCGCCGCTCGTTTGCAGCTGGAGATATCTACGTTGGCAGCTACGAAGGCTGGTATTGCCCCAATGAAGGGTTCCGCAATGCGGACGACGTCGTTAACGAGGGCGACACGACGGTCTGCCCGAACCATCCAGGGATCCCGCTGCAGTGGCTCACCGAGCGCAACTGGTTCTTTAAGCTGAGTGCCTACCAGGAGCAACTTGAGGCTTGGCTGACGCAGGATCCATCGCCCGTGCAGCCCGAATACCGTCGCAACGAGATGCTGGGTTTCGTGCGCCAAGGGCTGGATGACTTCTCGATCAGCCGTGAAGGTGCTTCGTGGGGAATCCCATTCCCGATTCACGAAGATGGGAGTAGTGCGCTCACCGCAACGGGGGAGGGTGATCCGAAGGCTGGCACCATCTACGTCTGGTACGACGCGCTGATCAACTACCTCACCGGCGCCGGATTCCCTGCAGATCCTGCTGGAGCGCCGTGGTGGCCCGCCGATCTGCACATCATCGGCAAGGACATCAATCGATTTCACTCCGTCTTCTGGCCCGCTATGTTGTGGAGCGCCGGACTTGAAGCGCCGAAAAAGATCTGGGTGCACGGGTGGCTTCTCTCCAGCGGCGAGCGCATGAGCAAGAGCCGCGGCAACTTCCTCGACCCAGATGATGCAGTTGCTGCACTCGGCGCTGACGGGGCGCGCTTCGTTGCGCTGCGCGAGGTCCCGTTTGATCGAGACGGCGATGTGAGCTGGGACTCGATCATTCGTCGCTACAACTCCGAACTCGCCAACGACTTCGGCAACTTGGTGAACCGCGCCACAACACTCGCGAGCCGTGCCTTCACTGAGGGACCGCTCCCGCGACCTGCCGCTGCATCGCCCCTCGGTGCCGCCTGGGAAGAGACGCGACGCGAGGCGATCGCAGCGCTCGAGCGTAACGCGCTTCATGAGTGGCTCGGCGCCCTCTGGGGGTTCGTCGGCGCGGCAAACAAGTTCGTCGACACCGAAAAGCCGTGGGAGCTCGCCAAGGCGACGAAGCTTGGTGATGCCGTTGCAGAGGAGAAGCTCCGCGGCGTGCTTGGTGATCTGCTTGAGTCATGCCGACTGATCTCACTCTATGCAGCGCCGGCGATGCCAACGATCTCCGCAAAGATCTGGACGCTACTCGGTCGCAGTTGGCCGTACGACGCGAACGGGCACAACGGTCCGTCGCTCGACCAGATCGGCGCATGGGGGGCACTCGGCGCGGCCGGGCCACTCGGCGCACCCGAGCCACTCTTCCCGCGACTAGAGGCGGATGCGCTTGATGCCGTTGCTGACTGACGCGCACGGGCACCTGCAGGCCGATCGCTTCAACGACGACTACCAGCAGGTTGCGCAGCGCGCGCGCGACGCAGGGATGGTCCGACTCTTGGTTCCGTCGTATGGCATTGAAAGCTCTGAAGGAGCCTTTCGAGTCGCTCCAGATCTCCCATGGGCAGATCTTGCGATTGGCATTCATCCGTACGCTGCCGTCACCGATGCGCCGGGGCGTGATGCGCTGCTGCAGCGAGCGACCGACCCTCGGGTGGCCGCGATTGGCGAGACGGGGATTGACACCAAGCGTGACTTTGCACCAATTGCGGCGCAGATTGAAAACTTAGAGGCCCACATTGAGATTGCGGCCGCACTTGGGAAACCGCTGATCCTGCACTGCCGTTCGCTGGGTGAAGGTGACGAGGCGCAGCGAGAGCTGCTGGCAACCCTCAAGCGTTCGGCGATCGGCGCGCCGGGTGGTGCGAAGGCGTTTGAGGGTCGCATCCCGTTCATCTTGCACAGCGCCTCGGGGAGCGCGGGCTATGTTGAAGAGGCACTCGCACTCGGTGGGGCGGTCTCCATCTCTGGGCTGGCCTTCCGTCCGGAAGAGTCGGCAACGGGGGAGTGGCTCCGGCTGATCCCCGGAGATCGCCTGCTGACCGAAACCGACGCACCCTGGCTGACCATGCCGGGTGCGCCAGACCCGCGCCGCAACGAGCCAGCAAACGTAGCCCTCACCCTTGCCTGGATCGCCGAGCGTCGCGGCGAGGCGGTTGAGCCGCTCGCCCGCACCATTGCCGAGAACTACGACCGGATCTTCCCCCGGGACGCCACGCTCCCACCACGCTTGGAGTTGGCACTCTAAGCCCTAGAGTGCTAACATCCCGGCACGTGCCTCGTTCGCGTAGGCACAAAGGTGCAGGGGCGGCGATCCCGCCCACAAGGAGGTTCTACCAATGGCCAAGAAGGCAGCACTTCGACCCCTCGGCGACCGCGTGGT
>RGBZ01000133.1 GCA_009919365.1 bacterium | reverse complement strand
GGCGGTGACCGTGAAGTCAGCGTCGTTGTAGACCTTGTCGCCGATAGGGTCCAGGGTGACGGTGGCCTCATCCTTGGCGACGGTGAAAGACTTCTGCACAGGTGGCGCGGTTGCGTAGTTAGCACCACCGTTGTCTGAAGCCTCAATCGTGCACTCGCCAGCGGCGATGATGCTCACAGCACCGTCAACTACCTCGCAAACCAATGGGGTCTTCGAAGTGAACGCCACTGCCGCCCCACCCGTGTCCAGTGAGGCGTTAGAGGATGCAGTGAGTGACTGATCGGCATCTCCATACGTCATAGCTGCCGGCTGGGTAAAGGTGATGGTGTTCTCGCTGTCTTCAAGAACCGTGATGTCAATGGAGTCTGACGCTGCGTAGTAGTTCGTTGATTCGGCTACAAGTGCGGTGATCGTGCAGCTGCCAGCGCCAACGAAGGTGACGTTGTCAGTCGTGTTGTCCACGGTGCAGACCCCGGTATCGCTTGACGAGTAGGTGACCGACCCATCAGTCGGCTTCGGCGAACCGATGCCAGTTACTGGGTCAATAATAATTGGGGCGTCGAGCGTGCCGTCAAAGTCGTAGTCCACACCAGTCCAGCTGAGGCTGCGCGGGGCATCGTTGTATTCATTGGATACGCCTGCACCGCCCAAGGAGAGCTCAATCTGCGCCGCCTTGCGCATGATCACGATACCGAACGACTGAGCTACAGCATCGATGTAATCGAGATCGGTTTCGATGCTGAAAGCAACGTCGCATACACCGGCAGTAATGATGTGGAAGGTACCGTCTGCGTCGACCGTACACACGACACCATCATCTTCGTCCGACACGTCATACGAGCCGGCCACAATCGGATTACCTGAGTTAGTGGGGAAATCCAGCCGGAAGTCAGCATCTCCAAAGGTGAGACCAGAGTTTTCATTCGTGAGACCGCCCGCGGTCGCGGTCTGTTCAGCCTGAAGCACCGTGATTACGACGTTGGCGCTGTTCTGTTCGTAATTGATGCTGCCATTAGATGTCGCTCGAATCGTGCAGCTCCCGGCATGGAGTGCTACGAAAAGGCCTGTGGTGTTTGTGCCGTCAGAAACTAGCGGTTCGTAGTATTCCGAACCAGTTCCTGGATCAGTGACAGCATCCACCATTCGACAGTTGCTGGCGTTCGCAACAACGTCAAATACGTAGCCACCAGGTCCTTGATCAACCGATGCTGCGACTGTGTAAATGGACGTTGATAGGACAACCGTGTTCTCGACTGCGTCAAGTACGTTCGCGGTAACCACGACGTCATCCTTGGCGACGGTGAAGGTCTCGGAGTCGCCGGTGGCGGTGTTGTAGTTGGCGGTGAAGCTGCTGTCGGCGGTGATCGTGCAGGAACCAGCGCCAACGATCGAGACAACGCCGCTCGTGGCGTTGACCGTGCAGACGTCGGTGGTCGACGAGGCGTAGTCGATCGTCGCGCCGTCGTCGTTCGTCGTCTGGGCGGTGACCGTGAAGTCAGCGTCGTTGTAGGTGTACGGTCCGCCGATCGGATCGAACGTGACGGTGGCGTCATCCTTGGCGATGGTGAGCGTAACCGTGTTGCTCGTTGAGTTGTAATTGCTATCGCCGGCCTTCGTGCCGCTAACAACGCAGGCGCCATCGCCGACGTTGTTGACGGTGACGATCTTGGTGCCCTCAATCTCAGAGATGGAGCAGTTTGCTTCGTTGTCCACGACGCTGTAGGTGATGACCTCACTGGTGCTCTCACCACCGGCGTACACGAGGTCGACGGTGGTCTTTGGCGAGGCGGCATAGGTGACGGCGTCGTCAGGGTCGCTCGTATAGATGTAGAACCCGGTCTGCTCAGCACGGGCGATGTTGATCGCGATCCATGTGGTGGCGCTGTTGTAGTTGTCGTCGTCGGCCTTCGAGGCGGTGACGACGCAGTAGGTGCCACCCCCATTGGCGTTGTTAATGACAAGGGTATCGAGGAACTCACCGGCGATGTCGCAGCTTGCCGTGCTGGAGCCAATCGCCCAGGTGATGCTGCCGCTTCCCGCGCCGTAGACGCTCAGCGCCATCGGGCGGTCGACGCCATAGACAAGCGCCGTGTCATCGAGAGTTGGGTCGATCGTGATGCTGTCGCTGGCGCGCGCAATGTCGACCGTGGTGCTGGCGGAGGTGCTGGTGTAGTTGGCGTCGCCCGCCTTCGTCGCGGTGACGATGCAGGTGGTGCCGACGCCGTGCGCGTTGGTAACGCTCAGCAGGCCGCTGGCCGGATCAATCGAGCAGGAGGCGAGGCCGCCGGTGACCGCAAAGCTCACGTTCCCCGTGCCTGAGCCGCCGAGGGTGTCGAGGTCCATGGTCGAGCCGTAGGTGAGGGCGGAGGAGTTGCCGGTGACGGAGAAGGCGATCTGCCCGGTCCTAAACGTCGAGAGCTCGATCCAGTCAGAGGCTGAGTTGTAGTTGTTGTCCGCAGCCTTCGTGACGGTGACGATGCAAGAGCCTGAGCCGTAATTGGCGTTGGTCACACTGACCAGACCAGTGGTTGGGCTGATTGAACAGGAGGCCCCACCGCTACCCTCAACGCTCCATGTGAGTCCACCCGTGCCGAGTCCTAAGGTGCTGTTCAAGTCAATCGGCGCGAGGTAGGTGATGGTTGTTGGCGCAGGGTCGTTGCTGATGGAGATGGAGTCGTTGATCATGCGGATCTCCGCCGTGTCCGACGCTGCGGTTGACGAGAGGGTGTAGTTGCTTGCCTTCGCGCCAGTGAGTGAGACGGTGGTTGTCACGAGGCGGTTCACGCCGGCCTGATC
>RGBZ01000132.1 GCA_009919365.1 bacterium | reverse complement strand
CTCTTGCCGCAGCCAGACTCGCCAACGAGGCCAAGGATCTCGCCTTTCGCGACCTCAAACGAGACGCCATCAACCGCACGCACTTCGGCGACGGTGCGCTCGCGCACCAAGCCTTCGCGGATCGGGAATCGAACCGCGAGGTCTTTGACGTTGAGCAACGGATCGCGGCTCATTGGCTAGCCCCCTTGGCGCGTGACAGCGGCCGCCCTTCAGCAACCTCTGCGGGGGCAACCGGGTTGAAGCAGGCCACGACATGGGTTGCGGTTGGTCCACTCGTCACGATCGGACCCTTACCGCCGTCGATCGGCGCGAGAGCGGGCGTCTCGGTGGCGCAGCGATCGGTGCGCCAGGCGCAGCGCGCATAGAACGAACAGCCGACGGGCGCATCAACGAGATCTGGTGGTCGACCTTCGATCGGCACCAGCTTGCCGCCCGTCTCGCCATCGAGGCGCGGAATGGAGCGCAGCAGACCAACCGTGTACGGATGTCGCGGCTTCGCGAAGAGATCATCGGTAGTGCCCGATTCAATCACCGCGCCGGCGTACATCACGTTGACGCGGTCAGCCATGCCCGCCAGCACACCGAGATCGTGGGTGACGAGAATCGTGGCCGTGCCGCGCTCCTCGGTGAGGCGGCGAAGCAGATCGAGCACCTGCGCCTGAATCGTGACGTCGAGCGCCGTGGTTGGCTCATCGGCAATGAGCACGCGTGGCTCAAGGGCGAGCGCCATCGCGATCATCACGCGCTGGCGCATGCCGCCCGAGAACTCGTGCGGATAGCTACGGAGTCGCGACTCAGGGTTCGCAACGCCCACAGCGGTGAGCAGTTCAATCGCGCGGGTTCGCGCCGCCTCCTTCGTCACCTCACGATGGGCCTGAATCGTCTCGATCAGCTGCTCCTCGATGCGGAGCACTGGGTTCAGCGACGTCATCGGGTCTTGGAAGATCATCGCGATCTCACTTCCGCGCACCTGGCGCAGCTCCTCTTCCTTCAGGGTGGTGAGCTCACGCCCTTCCAACTTCACGCTGCCGCCCTCAACGCGACCGGCAGGCTTCGGCAGCAGGCCAACGATCGCGAGGTTCGTCACACTCTTGCCGCAGCCAGACTCGCCCGCGATGCCGAGCGTTTCGCCCGCTGCTAGGTCAAACGAGACGCCATTCACGGCATGCACGGCGCCGTCGTGCGTGCGGAAGCGCACCACCAGGTCGCGAACCTCAAGAAGGTGCTGGTCGCTCATCGCTTCAACTTCGGGTCAAGCGACTCGCGCAGCCCGTCTCCAAGAAGGTTGAACCCGATCGCCGAGATGACGATCGCACCACCAATAAACACGACGATATGCGGGGCCGTCTGCATGAAGCGACGCGCGTCAACCAACATCGTCCCCCACTCTGGCGTTCGTGGATCGGCCGGCCCAAGGCCCAGGAAGCCGAGGCCAGCGATGTCAATGATGGCGGTGGCGAGCACCAACGTGGCTTGAACAATGAGCGGCGTCAAGGCGTTTGGCATCATGTGCCGCACCAGAATGCGCATGCGCGACGCACCAATCGTACGAGCAGCCACCACGTAGTCAGCCTCGCGGAGCGCCAGCAGTGAGCCGCGGAGCAGGCGTGCAAACGTTGGCGCATAGCTCACCGCAATCGCGAACATGAGCTGCACCATGCCGCGACCGAGCGCAGTAACGATGCCAATCGCCAGCAAGATGCTTGGAATGGAGAGAAAGACGTCAGTGGCGCGCATGATCAGGCCGTCGATACGACCGCCAAACCCGCCGGCGATTGCGCCGAGTACGCCACCAATAGCGAGCGCCAAGATCACTGAACCAACCCCAACGAAGAGGCTGATCTGTGCGCCGTAGAGGACGCGCGAGAAGATGTCACGCCCCAGCAGGTCGGTACCAAAGAGATGCGTCAGTGATGGGGCGTCGAGGCTGCTGCCGTTCATGGCGTATGGGTCAAATGGTGCAATGAATGGTGCCAGGATCGCGGCGAGGGCGAAGAGTGCGATGCAGAAGAGGCCGACAAGTGCAGGGCGGTTCCGGCGGAGACGGCGGGCCGCATCGCCCCAGAGTCCGCGCGACGATCGCGCAATCTGCGGATCTACAAGAGCTGCACGGAACATCATTGGTAGCGGATCTTCGGATTCAGCAGGGCGTAGCCCACGTCTACGATCAGGTTCACGACGAGGAAGATCACAGCAAACACCAGGATCGTTGACTGCACGATTGGGTAGTCATGGTTCTCAATGGCGTCCACGACCCAGCGCCCAACCCCGTTCCACACAAAGACCGTCTCGGTGAGCACTGCGCCGCCAAGAAGCCCGCCGACCTGTAGGCCGACAACAGTGGTTACTGGGAGCCAGGCATTGCGCATAACGTGGCGGTTGTCGACCGTCTTCTCTTTGAGGCCCTTCGAGCGGGCGGTTCGCACGTAGTCCTCGTTCGCCACCTCAATGACTGAGGCTCGTGTGATACGCGCAATGATGGCAAGCGGGATTGACCCCAGTGCAATCGACGGAAGGATCAGGTGCCGCACCACGTCGACGAAGAGGTCGAGCCGTCCCGCGAAGAGCGTGTCGATTAACAGCAGGCCTGAGGTGGCGTCGAAGCGCGCCCGAGCATCGATGCGGCCCTGCGTTGGGAGCCAGCCCAGGATCACGCCGAAGATCACAACGAGTGCGAGCCCGAGCACGAAGACCGGGATGCTCACCCCAAAGAGGCTGACGCCAGTGATGAGGCCGTCGACCCAGCTGCCAACCTTTCGTGCGGCAAGGCGCCCGAGGGGAATACCCACCCCGATCGCAAAGAGCAGTGCGCCAAAGGTGAG
>RGBZ01000131.1 GCA_009919365.1 bacterium | reverse complement strand
TCAGGGGCACAGCCTGCGGCGGCCGCCTCGCTGTTGAGCTCCTTGGCATCGTCGAAGGTCTGCTCGCTCAGCAGGCGCTCGAGACGGCCGAGGGCACCAGTCGGAAGGGCGGCGCGGAGGGCGGCAAGCAGGGCCTCGTTCTCGGGCACGATCTGTACCGGGCCAGGCACGGAGACACGCTCCACGACCTGGGCCGCGCGAAGCAGGGCATTGTCGCTGTCGGGCATCGAGGCGTGACCCCATCGGCCGCTCACGGTGATGGTAAATCGGGCGAAGCCCTTCTCGGCAACCTGCAGCGGGTAGATGCGTCGACCGGCGGCGGTGATCGTCATGCCTCCCGCCTCGGTGAGGCCAACCGCAGCGTCAAGCCAGTGCTTCCGATCCTTCAGCACGAGTGCGATCCCGTCGAGGCCGCCCGTCTCTTCGTCGGCGGTGGCGGTGAGAATGATGTCGCGTCGCAGGCCAGGGATCACATCCTTCGCTGGGTTGAGGCCGGCGGCGCGTGCGCGTTCACAGAGGAGTCGAATCACGCCGACCTGCACCGCAAGAGCGCCCTTCATGTCGACCGCGCCGCGACCCCAGATGTAGCCATCCTTCACCACGCCCTCAAACGGGTTGACGGTCCAGCCGTCTTGATTGGCGGGCACCACATCAAGGTGCGCGAAGAGCAGCAGTGCGCCATCTTTTGGATCACGTGGATCAAGGTTTGGATTTGCAGCCGATGCGCTGCCGCGCAGTCGCACGCTGACATTGCCGCGGTCGGGGATCGGCTCAAAGAACTCAGGCTCGAGGCCTTCGCGCCGTAGCAACTCCATGAGGACCTTGGCGGCGCGCGTCTCGTTCCCCGGCGGGTTCACGCTCTCGGCGCGAATCAGCTGCACCAGATCGTCGCCGGCCTCGGCGCCGATGCGCTTCATCAGCGCGGCGTCAACGGTGGCAGAGGGGAGACCCTTCGGGAAGTGGTCGGCGGCGGTTGAGGTGAAGCGCGATGCGCCGCTCACTCACCGGCTCCAGAGATCGTCAGGACGAGCTGCACGATTAGCGCGACGAGGGTGAGGCCAACGAGTCCGCCCACGATGATCTTCACGCCGCGGATGCCGCTGCGCTCATCGGCGTCAGCCTTCTTCTGCTGTGCCTTGGTGAGGCGGTCGCCGCCAGGAATTGCTGGTGCGTCGAGGCCGCGAAGGCCACCACGTGGATCCTTTGGATCAACTCGCTTGGCAGCGCTCATCGGTCGGTTGACCCTTTCAGCGCCTTGGCGAGGCGCGCCCCTGTGGTGATGGCGCCGTCTGACGCGCTGCTCACGAGGGCAGCGTACTTCGCCCAGACGCCGCCGGCGTAGCGTGGTGCGGGGGCGCGCCAGGCGGCGCGGCGGGCGGCAAGCTCGCTCTCAGGGACCTCAATACGCAGCTCATGCGAGTCAACATCGATCGTGACGGTGTCGCCCTCTTGCACCAGGGCGATCGGCCCACCGAGCGCCGCCTCTGGGGAGATGTGCGCGACCATGAAGCCGTGGGTTGCGCCAGAGAAGCGACCGTCGGTAATGAGTGCCACCTCGTCGCCGAGCCCCTGACCCACGAGCGCCGCGGTCACGGCGAGCATCTCGCGCATCCCTGGCCCGCCGACTGGGCCCTCGTAGCGAATGACGACTACGTCGCCGGCAACGATTGCGTTCGCGCGGATCGCAGCGAAGGCCTCCTCCTCTGAGTCGAAGACGCGCGCTGGTCCACTGTGATGTCGGCGCTCGTGACCGGCGAGCTTCACGATCGCACCCTCAGGTGCCAAGTTGCCGCGCAGCACGGTAAGGCCGCCTGTCTTCTTGATCGGGTTGTTAATCGGGCGAATCACATCCTGCCCGGGGCGCTCATTCGCTTGCGAGGCGATCTCACCCATCGTTCGTCCGTCAACGCCCTGCTCGTTCAGGTGCAGCAGGCCACCTGCGGCAAGTTCGCGCAACACGAGCGCGATGCCACCAGCCTTATAGAGATCGAGTGCGGCGTACGATCCACCAGGGATCAGGTTGCCGATGACAGGCGTTGATTCGCCGAGTCGCTCAAAGGCTTCAATCTCGAGCGGCAGATCAAACTCGCGTGCGATGGCGAGCAGGTGGAGCACCGCGTTTGTGGAGCCGGCGGTGGCGCCGACCGCGCGAATCGCATTCTCGAGCGCCTTGCCGGTGACGATGTCGCGCGGCTTCAGGTTCTTGCGCACCAGCTCCACGGCGATCTCGCCCGAGCGCAGCAAGATGCGCGACAGGCGCTCCAAGATCATCGCGTCGGCGATGCCCGACACGATCAGGCATTCCCGCGACGCCAGCATCTCGACGAACCCCGGGCCAAGGCCGAGCAGCGTTTCGATGACCATCATCGGTTCGCGCTGGGTGCTGAACAGGCCGTTGACCACCACGGAGTGGTGGTCGCGGATTTCCATGATGCGGATGCGTTCCGGCGCCTGGGGGTCGAGCATCGTCGACAAGTGCGTCGTGTAGAGGATCGTGTTCGACGCCGCGAGCTCGTTCAGGAACGCCAGGAAGTCGCGGTGGCCGGCGTGGTGCAAATGAACGCCGGGCTCGTCCAGCAACAGCACGCAATCCGCGAACGCGCCTTCCGAGCCTTTGGCGAAGCGCCACACGAACGAGGCGAACCACTGGAAGCCGCGGCTGCGCTGGCGCAGCGGCACCGGCGCCTCTAGGCCTTCGTCTTCCACCAGGATATCGAGGGTGCCGCCGTCGACGCGCAGGGTAAATCGCACCTCGCGCTGCTCCCACTTGTGGCGGAAGCGCTGGTTCAGCATGCGCGATGCGGCCGCCGTGTCGTTAGCGCGAA
>RGBZ01000014.1 GCA_009919365.1 bacterium | reverse complement strand
CGGTGATGATCGCCGCCGGCCTCCTTGCGCAGCGCGCTGTCGCACGCGGCATGCAGGTGCCAACGTGGGTGAAAACGAGCCTTGCTCCAGGCTCCAAGGTGGTGACCGCCTATCTCGAGCGCGCTGGACTCCTGACGCCACTTGAGACACTTGGCTTCAATGTCGCCGGCTACGGCTGTACCACCTGCATCGGCAACTCTGGCCCACTTGACGCGGGTGTCTCAGCCGCAATCGAAGCAGGCGACCTTACCGTCGCCGCCGTCCTCTCAGGGAACCGCAACTTTGAAGGTCGCATCCATCCGTCGGTGCGTGCTGCCTACCTCGCCTCTCCGCCACTCGTGGTGGCGCTCGCACTCGCTGGGCGCGTCACGCTCGACCTCACGCAGGAACCAATCGGGAACGACAAGAGCGGCACCCCCGTCTTCCTGCGCGACCTTTGGCCAAGCGACGATGAGATCAGCACCGCTGTTGCCGCGGCCGCCGACGCCTCGCTCTACCGCAGCAGCTACAAGGATCTCTTCGCCGGCGACGCACGTTGGCAGAACCTTGCGAGCCCCACGGGTGAAACGTACGCGTGGGACGCCAGCTCCACGTACGTTTCGCGACCAGCATTCACGGAGGGGATCACCCCCGAGCCGCAGCCGATCGCCGACATCAGCGACGCGCGCGCACTCCTGCTGCTGAGCGACTCCGTCACAACGGACCACATCTCCCCCGCCGGATCCATTCGCGTCGACTCTCCTGCTGGCCGCTGGCTCATTGAGCACGGTGTCGCCGCTGGCGATTTCAACTCCTACGGCGCACGACGTGGTCACGACCAGGTGATGATGCGCGGCACCTTCGCCAACATTCGCCTGCGCAACGCCCTCGCGGGCGGCAAGGAGGGCCCAATCACGCGCCACCACCCGACCGGCGAGATCCTCGCCGTCGCCGATGCCGCAGCGCGCTATCAGGGCGACGGAACCGACCTGATCATCCTCGCCGGCAAGGAGTACGGATCAGGCTCGTCGAAGCGCTGAGTCACTCGGCCTCACCGGCACAGAACGCTTCGATATCGCCGGCATCGGCAGCTGCACCGCACGCTCAGAGATTCGCATCAGTGCTCAGCCCGTCGACAGCAGCGATGCTCCAACCGGCCCTGCAAAAGAGTTCTCAGCACTCGTACGCCTTGATGGCCCAAACGAGGTAAACACCTACCGCAATGGCGGGATCATGCCAGCGGTGCTGCGAAGGATGGCGAAGAGCGGCTAGCAGCGCTGCAACAATGGTGGGCGATACTGGACTCGAACCAGTGACCTCACGGATGTGAACCGTGCGCTCTAACCAACTGAGCTAATCGCCCTCGTGCGCAGATTCTACTAGGTTCAGCCAGCCAGACTCCTGAGGATGAAGTTCTCAAGCAGATTCAGCACGATCATCGTGACGAGCGGCGACCAGTCCACGCCACCAAACGTTGGCAGGATGCGCCGGGCTGGGGCAAGGATCGGCTCGCTCATGTCGTAGATGATTCGCGAGATCCGATAGTTGCCAGAGGGATCAAACCACGAGAGAAGCACGCGCCCCAGAATCACCCACCAAAGGGTCTGGAAAACGAGACCAACGATCGCTGACGTGCTCATACCTACAGCCTACCCGCGCGGCCCAAAGAGCGCGCTCCCCAACCGCACCTCGGTGGAGCCCTCGCTGATCGCCACCTCAAAGTCGCCGCTCATTCCCGCCGAACGCAGTGGTCCCAGGTGTACGCCGAGCGCCTGAGCGTCCGCGTCAACTTGTGCTGCCAGCGTTCGGAACTGGGCAAAGGTTGGGCGTGCCGCCTCCCCGCCTGCGGTGAGCCTCCCCACCGTGAAGAGCCCGGCCAGGGTGATCGGTGCGCCGCTGACAATGGCGGAGATGGCGGGAAGTGCCGCGCGCAGGCCCTCGGGGGTGAAGCCCGATTTCGCTGGATCTTCATCCACGTTCACCTGGAGCGCGATTTCGATCGGCTTAGCTTGCTCGGTCGCGAGTGCGGCGATGCGCTCTAGGAGGTCAACGTTCCCAATCGTCGCGATGCGGTCGGCAACCTCCAGCGCGCGTCGCGCCTTGTTGGACTGCAGCGGGCCGATCAACACCCAGGTGAGGTTCGCCGCAGGTCGCAGAGCGGTAACGGCGACGCGCTTCGCTTCGAGCTCTTGCACGCGATTTTCACCGAAGAGGGTGCATCCAGCGTCGACGACGACGGCGATCTGCTCGGCGGCAACACCCTTCGTGACCACCATCAGTTCGGCAGGACCGGCCGCGCGCACGCGCTCAAGGAGTTTGCGATAGCGGGTGGTGAGTTCAGCGGCGCTCAGCATCGTCTGGGGTTACCCCCAGCAACTAGAAGATGCGCTTGCGCGGCCGGAGGAACGCTGGGATCTCGAGATCGCCCGAATCAACCTCCTCCGGCTGGGGGGCGACTACTGGAGCTGGCTCGTCGGCAGCGTCTTCAATGGCAACTGGGGACGGCTCAGGCGCTGGTGCCGGCGTATAGGTGAAGCTCGATACCGGTGCCTCCTGCACAGCCACGCCATCGCCACGAAGGCTCCATGCGCCACTCTCTGCGGCTCGGTACGGGGCGCGTGGGCTCGAGGCCGCGCCCTGTCGATCAGCCGAGAAGCCGGTAGCGATCACGGTGATCTGAATCTCATCGCCGAGCGACTCGTCGAGCGAGGTACCGAAGATGATGTTCGCCTCGTCGTCGGCGCGGGCCGTGATGTGGTTGATCGCCTCGTTGACTTCATGGAGTGTGACGGTGGCCGACGCGGCGACGTTGATCAGCACGCCAGTGGCGCCCTGAATGTCAACTTCGAGGAGCGGTGAGGCGATCGCGATCTCAGCGGCAGAGGTCGCGCGGTTCTCGCCGCTGGCACGACCGATGCCCATGAGTGCGGAGCCAGCGTCGCGCATGATCGAGCGCACGTCGGCGAAGTCAAGGTTGATGATGCCAGGCACCGTGATGACATCGCTGACGCCCTTAACCGCCTGGCGGAGTACGTCATCGGCGATGCGGAACGAGTCTTCCATCGAAGTCTGTCGGCTTACGACACTCAGGAGTCGCTCGTTCGGAATAACGATGAGGGTGTCAACATGCTTGCGCAGTTCGTTCACGGCAGCCTCGGCGACCGCAGCGCGTCGCTTCCCTTCGAAGACGAACGGCTTCGTGACGATGCCGATGGTGAGAGCGCCGATCTCCTTGGCAATCTTGGCAACAACAGGAGCTGCGCCTGAGCCGGTGCCGCCGCCCATGCCAGCGGTCACAAAGACGAGGTCAGAGCCTTCAAGTGCGGCGCGAAGATTCTCAATGTCTTCCTGCGCGGCGCGCTCGCCTACGGCCGAGTCGCCGCCGGCACCGAGGCCGCGAGAGATTCCATCACCGATGCGGATACGTGTTGGGGCGTGGGACTTCACCAGCGCCTGGGCATCGGTGTTCACGGCAATGAATTCCACGCCGAGGAGCTCGGCACGAATCATGCGATTGACGGCGTTGGATCCTGCGCCGCCGACACCAACGACGCGAATAAGCGCGAAATTCTCGGTCTGCGCTGCCATCGACTCCATGCCCTCCGGACCTGTTGCCCCGACTCTGCGTCGCCCGGGGCTAGCCCCGTTTAGACGACGCCCTCCCGCCGATCCCGCGAAGTGTAGCAGCGCCTCGCCCGCTCTTCGCGGCCGGTTGGGCTACCCCCGAATGCGCCCGATCAGGTTGCGGAATCCGCCGACGATGCGCCCGGGCAACCCTGCGGCTGGCTCTTCAGCGATCCCCGCCTCATCAAGCCCGCGGGCGACCCACGAGAAGAGGCCGAGCACGGCTGCCTGTCCTGGCCCGCGGAACTCGTCGAGGATCCCAAGGAGTGGGCCAGTTGGCGAAGCGACGCGCACTGGCGCCTTCAGGATCTCGCGCCCAAGGGCTTCAACACCCTCTAACTGCGAGCCGCCACCCGTGAGGACGACGCCGGCGCTAGTCACCTCTGGACCGGCGCTGGCGATCACGCCAGCGATCAGTTCAAAGATCTCGCTCATGCGCGGCTCAATGATTCGGGCGAGCTCAAGTCGACCAATGCGACGGCCCGCTGGTTCGTCTGGAACGTTGTACTGCTCGGCGTCACTCGCGGTGCGCGGATCGCACGTGCCGTACGACATCTTCAACTCTTCTGCGGCGAGCAGGCTCGTCTTGAGGCCGATTGCGACGTCGCGCGTAATGAATGCGCCACCAATCGGGAGGACCGCTGTATAGACAACAGCGTTCTGATGGAAGATCGCGATGTCGCAGGTCTCTGCACCAAGATCGACGAGGACCGTCCCGAGCTCGCGCTCAGTTTCGGTGAGTGTGAGCTCTGCGGCGGCAAGCGACGCCGGCACATAGTCATCGACGGCGATGCCCGCTGCCTGCACGCACTTCTCAAGGTTCTGCACAGCGGTGCTGCCGGCGGTAATCAGGTGTGCGCGCGCCTCAAGTCGGTAGGCGATCATGCCACGAGGCTGCTGAATCCCCTCTTGCCCGTCAACGATGTACGACGATGGCAACACGTTAAGCAGCATTCGCGAGTTCGGAACCTCAATCGCTCGGCAAACCTCAAGGACGCGGTCCACATCGTCATCGCGAATCTCACGATCAGGGTTGGCGACGGCAACTTGACCGCTCGTGTTCACCCCAAGCACGTGGTTACCAGAGATGGTGATGGTGGCGTGTTCAATGTGATAGCCGGAGAGGCGCTCGGCGGCATCAACGGCGGCACGAATGGCAGCCCCCGTCTTCTCGATATCGGTGACTACGCCCTTACGCATCCCCTGGTTCGGGTAGGTCCCCTTACCAATAACGCTGATGGAGCCGTTCTCACCGCCGATGTGTGCGATGGCGCACGACACCTTTGATGTGCCGATATCAATTGCGGCGATGGTTGTGTAGCGCTCTTCTGCCATTTAGTTGTTCCCTCCACACTGTGCGCTCATCTTGCGCATCATACCCCTGCTCACCCGAACGCCCCGCCCTGTCTGCACCATCACGGAATCACCGTGGGGGCTGAGGGGCTTGGCGATGGATCAGAGGGGCCGGGGCTCAGACTCGGGCTTTGGCTCGGCTCAATGCCTGGCGGGGGCGGGCGCACACCCTTTGCGGTGTAGGTGCCAGCCTGGTCGTCCGCGAGGATCACCCAGCCGATGCGGGTCTCGCGGCCGGCCAGCAAGCTGCGCAACAGCCGAACCTGGCCCGGGATCATGCTCGTTGGGCGAATCGTTACGGAATAGATGCCGAAGACCGCGATCCACTCAACTGATGGTCCAGTTGCCTCAACGACAAAGCCAAAGTCGCCGGTCAGTCGGAGTGCCAGCATCGTGGCAGCGGTGCCGAGGTCTTCCGACGTTAGCGAGGCGAGGCGCGTGGCCACATCAAGCTCCGTCGCGGTCAGTGCTCCCGCCGCCGGGAGCGGGCTGGGCGCGCGATCGTCATGGAGTAGAGGGGCTGCGGCAAGCGCGGCCGCCGCGGATGGTGCGAGATCGAGTGACGTGGTTTCGCCAAGGAGTTCGCCGCGCTCGGTGACCGCATAGATCCGATCACCGATCTGCCAACGCAGCAGGAGTGACTTCTCACGCACCCGAATCTGAATCCCATCAGGGAGCCCCGCGCTGACCCGCACAGATGCGACCAGCGGTAGTGCTGCCACCCCCTCCTCTGCCGCGCGCAGGTTGACCCCGAGCAAACTGCTCCCGATCGGAATGTTGGCCGCCGCAATCACGGCGTCGGAATCAAGGAGCAGGGTGCCAAGAACAGCGATGCGGCTGACCGTCGTGAGGCTGGCACGCGCTGCCACGGGTGGCAGAAGGAACGACGCGATCAAGAGGGCGCCCAGCGCCAGGCGACGCAGTTGAGCGGCGGCGCCAGGGGTGAGGCGCGAGCCTCGCCCTGAAGATGGGCTGGGCTCTTCGTTGGCACGGCGATTCGCTGAGCCCCCGACGGAACTCACCCCCGCACGTCGTCGAGCCCCCGCGAGGCCAGGGCGGACGCCGAGTGGCGCTTCGCCAGGCTTAAAGGGACGTGCACCAGCGCCGCGGTGTTGTCCGCGACCACCCCCTGCTCGCCTCTGATCGCTCATCGCGTGGTCCGCAGTGCGGGGCGGGCAGCGGCTGCAGCCACAAGCTCACGGCACAGTTCCGTGAAACTCATGCCACTTGCCATGACAAGCGCAGGGAAGAGCGAGATGGGCGTGAAGCCTGGGAAGGTGTTGACCTCAGAGAGGTACCAGCGGCCGGCTCGATCGCCGCTGCGCGCCATCAAGAAGTCCATGCGCGAGAGGCCGCGGCTCTCCGCAGCAGCAAAGAGTGTCACGGCGGCGGCACGCATCTCGTCTGCCACCGTAGCAGGAAGATCGCTGGTCATCGTGGTGCGGGAAACTCCTGGTGCGTACTTTGCGTCGTAATCGTAGAACTCGCGACCAGGGAAGACCTCGCCAGGTCCGAACGCCTGCACCGTGCCGTCGGTGCGCTCGAGCACCGCAATTTCAAGTTCGCGGGCGCGCTCCAGGTACGGCTCAAGCATGGCGCGGTCACCGAAACGCAGCGCCTCATCGACGGCGTCTCCCCACTCTTCAGATGCATGCGCGATCTTCATGCCGATTGATGATCCGTGTGCCGCAGGCTTACCAATGAGCGCGCCATCCGCGGTGTGTTCGGCGGCAAATGCGGCGATCGTACGGAGGAGGCCCGCTCGGTCTGCTGACCATTCGCGCTGCGTGATGACGAGCTCGGGGAGTGTTGCCACGCCGTGTTTGCGCGCGAGCGCCTTAAAGGCCGGCTTATCCATGCCGAGCGCGGCAACCGCAGGTGCGTCGCCGACATAGTTCAACCCAGCGGCCGCGGCCGCTGCGGCGATCGTGCCATCTTCATCACCAGGGCCATGGAGCGCGGGGATGACGATCGTTGCTGGAGCCGATGCTGCAACGCCGCGAAGATACGCATCGAGAGCCACGGGCTGCACGCCGAGTAGTGCTGGCGCGGAGAGATCCGTGTATGCAGCGCCCGAGAGGTCGCCACGACGGTGTCCCGCGGGCACCTGGCGGAGTGAACCGTCTCGTGCGATGTGCGCCTGAGCGACGGTAAGGCCGGCATCGAGCAGTGCTGCTGCAATGGCGGTGCCCGAGATCACCGAGACATCGGACTCCGCGCTCGTACCGCCGAAGAGCACCAGTACGGGTGGGAGTCCGCCCTGATCGCTCACGCGGTGAACTCCCCAATGAAGGCGATCTCGGTGGCGAGCGTGATGCCGCGCTGCGTCTGGACCGCGTCGCGGCAGGCATCGTGCAGCGCGCGGATGTCGGCTGCTGTCGCTCCGCCGCGATTGAGGATCCAGTTCGCGTGCATCTCGGAGACCTCTGCGCCGCCAATGCGCACCCCCTTCATGCCGACCGCCTCAATGAGTGCACCAGCGCTCAGGTCGCCGGGTGGATTACGGAAGACGCTGCCAGCGCTCGGGATGCCGAGCGGCTGGTGCTCGCGACGCCAGCGACGAATCTCTTCGAGGTGCGACTTGATCAGATCGGGCTCGCCCGGTCTCAGGGTGACCGTCGCCCCCAGGATCACTTCGCCGCTCCCCACTGGCCCTTTGAAACGCGATTCGCGATAGCTGAACGCGGCCTCGGCAACAGGGATCTCGACCTCGGTGCCATCGGCGCGGAGGAGCGTGATAAACGTGGTGATGGCGGCCATCTCGCCCCCATGCGCGCCAGCATTCGCCCAGATCGCGCCACCGATGTTCCCCGGAATGGCGAGCGCAAACTCAAGCCCGGTGAGCCCCGCCTCGGCGGCAATCGTTGACGCCTTCGCCATTGGAACGCCTGAATCGAAGGCGATTGTTCCCACTGCCTGATCAACGTCGTACCCCGCGCTGCGATTGAGCGCCACGATGCCGCGCATGCCGGCATCCCCAACGACCACATTGCTCCCGCGCCCAAGGATGCGCAGTGGCCAGCCGCGCGCGGTTGCGAGGCGAACCAAGCCGCGCAGGGCGAAGCGATCGCGAATGGTTACAAGAAGATCGGCCGGGCCACCGACGCGCATGGTGGTGTGTTCAGCGAGAGGCTCATTTCGCAGCACCTTTAGGCTGAGGCGGCGCTCTAGTTCGCGCGCGGCGACTTCAGCGTCGGCCCACGGCTGGTTCACTTGTTCACCGCTCACACCTTGCCGCCTAGCTGCAGCAACTTCTCTGCGATCACCGCTGCCGCATCAGGGCGAGCCAACCTTGTGGCGGCGTGTGCTGCTGCAGCGCGTAGCGCCGGCGTCGAATAGGTCGCCACCGCCGTGAGGAGGCGCTCCGGGGTCAGATCTTCATCGTTGACGAGCGTTGCGGCTCCCACTGCTGCAGCAGCCTCCGCATTCGCGCGTTGATGGCCGCCAGCAAAGGGATATGGGACGATGATTGCAGGGAGCCCAGCGGCGGCCGCTTCGGCAATGGTTGATGCGCCCGCGCGCCCAAGCAGCAAATCGGCCGAGACGAGCGCCTCCTCCATTGCTCCGCCGCCGAGGAAGTCGACCGGAACATAGCGGTCACGCAGCTCCGCAGGAAGGCTGTCCCGTCGGCGCTCCGCCGCGGGAAGGCCATCCATCACGACATGGAGAACGCTCCACCCCTTCAACAGTGTTGTGAGCGCGCCATCAAGCGCCGCCTCAAATCGGCGCACTCGTTGTGAGCCACCGAACACCAAGAGGAGTTGATCGTTCGCTGTGAGACCGCGCGCGAAACGTGTCGTGTGAGCCACGCAGCGATCAACGTGGGAATTGCAATGTAGCCACCCGTGGAGAAGATCACATCGGGTCGAATGCGACGAATCAGTCGAATTGCTTGTGGAATTGACCAGAGCAGCTTGACGGTGTCACGCGCCGTTGCCACCAGGCCGGCACCGCTCCGTCGCAAGCTTGGAGCGGCGAGGAGCGTCAACGGGTATCCCGCCTCTGGTACCAGGCGTGACTCGACGCCTCGTGCGCCGCCGAGCCAGCTGATTTCAGCGGCGGCTTGGAGTTGGCGAACCGAACGAGCCACGGCGAACGCTGGGAAGAGATGCCCCCCCGTTCCGCCACCCGCGATGAGCACGCGCATCACTACCTCCTGCCTGGCTTGGTTCCATCGTCTCACGCGAGACTGAGAGGAGCAGCCCGATCGCTGCCATCACCACAATCAGTGCCGAGCCGCCCTGAGAGACCAGCGGGAGTGGTACCCCAGTAACCGGCATCAGGGCGAGGACAACGGCGATGTTCACGAATGCCTGCCCGACGATCCACACGACGACCCCGGTCGCGATCAGAGCGCCGTAGGTGTCGGGGGCGCGGCGAGCGGTACGCAGGCCGCGAAGGGCAATCGCCAAGAAGGCGGCGATCACGATCAGCATGCCGAAGAGGCCCGCCTCCTCGCCGATGACCGCAAAGATGTAGTCGTTCCATGCGTATGGAATGTTGATTCCGCCCAGCTGCTGGGAGGAGCCGAGGCCCGATCCAAACGGCCCACCGACCGCCATGGCGATCAAGCCTTGAAGTGTTTGATAGGTGGAGCCGGTCGGATCAGAGAATGGGTCGCTAAACCCGCCAAGGCGCGCCGCCTGGTATCCGTTTACGAACATGAGGGCAATCGCGACTGTCCCCGCGCTAATACCTGGCACCAGCACCCAGCGCAGCGGGACACCCGCGACGAAGAGGAGTGAGAACCCGATTAAACCGAGTATCGACGCGGTTCCTAGATCAGGTTCGACAAGGACGAGGAGAACCGAGAGCCCGACCGCCAAGAGGGGCGAGATCATCGACTTCAACGTCGTGCCGATCTCGCGGCCTCGGCGCGCAAGGAGGTCAGCGAGGAAGAGGATCAGCGAGAACTTGGCCGCCTCAGCCGCGTGGATGCTAATCGATCCAACGGAGAGCGACCGTCGCAAACCAGCTTCTGTAGGAATGCCGGGAATCAGAACAACGATCAGCAAGGCAATAGAGAAGAGCATTGCGAGCGGAGCAAACGGGCGCCAGCGTCGGTAATCAATGCCCGAGAAGACATAGAGAGAGATGAAACCCATGGTTGCATAGAGAAGCTGCTTGACACCTGCGTCGTACGCATCATTGTTCTTGATCAGGCTGTTCATCGCCGAGGCTGAGAAGACCATCAGCACGCCAATCCCAACGAGGACCACGGCAGGGAGGAGGATCGCCTTGTCTTCACCGGGGCGCTGGATGCGCAGCACGCTTGCGATACGCTGGCGCGCTGAGCCGCTCCGCTGGGGTCTCCCACCGCTCATTGGACGAACCCCTGGCGTACGGGTGACGCCCAGTTGTCGCACGAGTCGGCTCACCGTGTACCCTCAATCTGCGCGAGCACAGCGGTGCGGAACGCGTCGCCGCGTGCACCGAAGGGGTTGTTGTACATATCAAAGCTGGAGCCGATCGGGCTCAGCAGCAGCGTTGCACGAATGCCATCTGCGCTCGTTGAACCGATCTCATGCGCCAAAATGGTTCCGACCGCCACCGCGTTCTCTACATCTGTTGCGCGCTCAATACGCTTGAGCCCTGCGCCGTGGAAGAGTGCCTCGAGCTCGTCGGCCAACTCTCCCATCACCACGACTGCAGAGCAGCGCTCCGCAACGATGGGTGCCAGGTCGGTGAGGTCAAGCCCCTTGCTTCGCCCACCAGCAATAAGGATGAGTGGTTTTGGGAACGATCGAACGGCGGCCGCAACGGCGTCTGGCTGCGTCGCCTGTGAATCGTTGACATAGCGGATGCCGTTTACGACAGCCACCGTTTCAAGTCGATGCGGGATGCCTGTGAATGAGCTAACCGCGCTGCGAATCGCGTCGGGCGCGACCCCAGCTACAAGCGCCACGCTGACAGCGGCGAGCACATTGCTCACGCTGTGTTCTCCCGGCAGCGCAATCTCTCCAACAGGCATGATGCGCCCGCTTGGGCCAGTGGCAGCCACGCCACCACCGAATCGCGGGGCGCGGAGTACACCAGCGGCAACGATCCAGCCGTCAACAATGCCGACGCCCCCTGGTATCGGACTACTCAAACGGTAGCCGACCGTCTCAACGCGCCCAATGCCGGCATACGCTGCAACCACTGGATCATCGAGGTTGACGACCATCACGCCATCATCAGCAATGCGGTCTGCGAGGAGTCGCTTCACGCTGCGGTAGGCCCCAACGCTTCCATGCCGATCCAAGTGATCAACGGTCACGTTCGTGAACACGCCAACATCGACGGCTGAGTGGAGAGACGGAAGCTGTAGCTCGGAGAGCTCGATCACAACGCGTGTCTCTGCGGGGAGTGACGCGGCGCGTGCAATCAGCGGCTTACCATTGTTGCCGCCCAGTTCAACAGGGTGGGATGGGTCCCGCGCCAAGATCGTCGCGATCAGCGTGCTGGTGGTGCTCTTCCCCTTCGTTCCAGTAACGCCAACGCGCCAACGGCTGCCGAGAAGGCGAAGCGCCCACTCCGGCTCACTAATCAAGATAGGTCCGCGGGCTCCGCCCTCCCCTGCCAGCGGGATTGCCCGGGCGGCAAAATCGCGAAGGTCGCGCTCAATGGAGGGGCGCACTGTAGGAAATCCGAGCGTTACGGCGGGGCTGTGCACCACAAGGTCCGCCTCCGCAAGTAGCGGTCCCAGATTCTCGGCATCGCCGAACGAAGCGCGGATCGCACCATCGGCAAAAGCCTCCGCAGCGCCGACCACGCGATCGATGGTGTCCGTATCGTGCACCGTCACACTGGCACCAGCCGCAGCGACGAATGCGGCCGTCGCTTGGCCAGTTCGTCCTCCGCCGAGTATCACCACGTTGCGACCACGCAGACTGCCTGCCGCGATGGCTGGCGCCTCTAGATCACCCAGCGTGAGTCCGTCGCCGCTCATCCTTGAGCTCGAGTTGCAAGGAAGGTAACGATGCCGAGGATGCCACCGATCGCACCGATAATCCAGAAGCGGAAGGTGATTTGCGTCTCTGCCCAACCGAGCCGCTCGAAGTGGTGGTGGATCGGGGTGAACAGGAAAACACGCTTGCCAGTGAGTTTGACGCTCGCGACCTGCAGGATCACTGAGCCGGTCTCCACCACGAAGATGATTCCGATTAGCGGCAGAAGCAGCACATGGCCGGTAACGAGGCCTGTGACGGCGAGGGCAGCACCAAACCCAAGAGCTCCGGCATCGCCAATGATCACGCTCGCAGGATGCACATTGAACCAGAGGAAGCCAACAAGCGCACCGGCAATCAGCGCGCAGACGATCGCAAGGTTCACCTGCCCTGGAGCGTTTAGCAACGCAATGACCATGTAGCTGATCCAGGCGAACGTCATGGTTCCACCCGAGAGGCCATCAAGTCCATCTGTCAGATTGACGCCATTGCTCGTCGCAACGATAGCGACTACAGCAACTACGATCCACAGTGCTGGTGCAATCGGAACCTCACCTACAAAGGGCACAACGAGAGAGTTGAAGGCAAAGTGTTGCTGCAGATAGACAGCAGAGATGATTGCGACCCCAGTTTGCCAAAGCAGCTTCTGACGTGCCGAGATGCCATCTCCCGTTCGTGCATTCAGCCAGTCATCAAATGCGCCTAGAAGTGTGACGCCCAGAAGTGCCAGGAGAACGGCGTACGTTGAAGCGTCAACAGCATCGAGCAGAAGTGCAAGAGCGATTACAATCGCGGTGAGCAGCAGACCGCCCATCGTCGGAGTCCCCTCCTTTACAATGTGCCAATCGGGCCCAAACTCTCGGCGTACGCGCTTGCCGAATCCTGCGTACTTCAAAAGGCGCAGGTACGCCGGCATCAGCACAAAGACACAGACAAATGCAAGTACGAGCGCCTGAACGATGGCAATCACTTCGCCTCCTCACTCCAGCGGGCCGCAAGCCCACCAACTAGTCGTTCGAGTTCTACTGAACGTGACGCCTTCACGAGGATGGTGTCGCCTCGCGCTGCCATGTCGCCGAGGAGTCCGACGGCGGCGTCAATCCCAGCGGCATCACCACTCAAACGCATGATCTTCTCAATCGGCATACCCCCGGCGCGCGCCCCCTCTGCGATGCCGTCGGCCTCTGCGCCAACGACGATGAGGAGCTCGAGCCCACTCGTTGCGGCGGCGCGTCCAACTGCGACGTGGGCGTCGGCGGCATACGTCCCGAGTTCCCCCATCGCACCGAGTGCTGCGAAGCGGTGTGGCTGGCAGGCTGCGAGGGTTGCGAGTGCTGCCGCCATGCTGGTCGGCGCAGCGTTATACGCATCATCAATCACGCGGATGCCGGCCATCATGCGCACCGTGGCACGCCCCGACGGCAACTGCACGGCGGCGAGGCGAGTCGCTGCCTCACTGGGTGCAACTCCGCAAAGATCAGCAACAGCAACGGCGAGTGCCGCCGCCTTCGCGAAGTGCAACCCGAAGAGCGGCAGGTCAACCGAAAGCGTCTCGGCGCGGATCTGTAGCGTCACGATGGTGTGGCCTGCCACTTCATCAAGCGCTGCATGGACGATCCGAGTATCAGCGTTGGCGGCGTGACCAGCTGTGATGCTCCGCGCCGGGGTTCGAGTGGCAAGACGAGCGACACGGAGATCGTCGGCGGCGAGGATCGCCCACCCATCAGGCGGTAGCGCCTCAACGAGCTCACCCTTCCCTCGCTCAATTGCATCCAGGTTCCCCGCCCGCTCAGCGTGAACGGCGTCAATGGCGGTGACTACTCCAATGCGAGGGCGCGCAAGCGTGCAGAGTGCGCGGATATCACCTTCAACATACATCCCCATCTCGGCAACAAAGCGCACGGTCCCATCGGGGAGGTTCAACAAGGACATCGGCAGCCCAATCTCGTTGTTGGCGTTCCCTGGGGTGGCGGCGCAACCGGCCGCCTCGCCGCCAAGGGCGGCGGCAATGAGCTGCTTGGTGGTTGTCTTCCCGACCGAGCCCGTGACGCCGATTACCTCGATCGTGAATCGGTTGCGCCACGCGGCCGCCGCACGGCCGAGGGCAACGCGTCCGTCTTCGACGCTGATCAGTGATGCGCCCGCCGCTCGCACCGCGGGCTCCAGCCCAGCCAACACCTGTTCAATTTCAGCGGTAGCATCTGCCACTTCGACAACGATTGCCGCAACGCCCGCACGCAACGCCTCGCCAGCGTGACGGAGGCCATGCGTCTGTTGGCCTGGAAGTGCTAGGAACATTTGTCCCGCAACCGCGAGACGCGAATCTACCGCGCAACCGCGGATTGGCATTGAACCATCCACGAGCAGCGTGCCGCCCAGAATGCTCGCGAGATCGTGGCCAGATGTGGCAAGGGGTCCGCTCACCGTTTGAGGTGCTGCCGAGAGAGTCATCAGCCGCGCCTCATGCTGCGGAACGTTGGTAGATCCCCACCCACCGCCGGCATAACCGGAGCGGAGGGT
>RGBZ01000130.1 GCA_009919365.1 bacterium | reverse complement strand
TCCATGGTTTCCACCCTTTACACCCTCTCAATGGGTACGTACTGGGTACGGCGTAACGGCGCTATGAGCAGTAAGGGCCTCTGGCAGTCTCTCGCTGAGTTCGCGCCGCCGCGGTTCAGAGATTACTTAAGGGTGGTCAGCATTCCTTGCATGGCGGCGATCTCAGCGGTCTGGCTTGCAATGATCTGTTGTGCCAGGCGGGCGACTTCCGGGTTTTTCCCGGATTCCAACACCATCTGCGCCATGGCAACAGCGCCCTCATGATGAAGGATCATTCCTTCAAGGAATAGCCGACTTGCATCAGTCCCTGTTGCAGCGACGAGTGCTGCCATATCGTCATCCGACATCATGCCATCACCCATGTTGCCATGATGCATTCCCGACATGGAGCCGTCATAGGGCACACCCCAATCTTCCAGCAAGCCCTTCATGAGCTCGATCTCGGGACTCTGGGCGATCTTGATCTCCTGTGCGAGTGTTGAAACATCCTCGTCAATATCACCCTTTGCGAGAATCACATCAGACATCTCAATGGCTTGTTCGTGGTGCGGGATCATCCCAATAACGAACATTTCGTCGGCGTTATTGAACGTGGCCGATGTGCTGTCGGTAGAAGTGCAGCCGGCAAGCAGGAGCGCAGAGCCGAGAAGGGCAAGGGTGAGGGCAACCTTTCGGAAAGTGCCTGTCAAAGCAGCGCCCCGATAGGACGACTTGGAATCGGTTTCGCGGGCCATTCTGCCTGATTCAATCTCCATGATGCAGTGCCTCCTGGGCTCAGGGCCATGTACAAGCCCGCTTACAGGGATCTTTGACTGTTCAATCATAAACTCATCCGGAAGGATGGTGTTGGTAGCGCATACCCCCGCACCGCTCCCCCGCCCCCGATTTCGTGCTCAGATCTGGCCTGAGTTCTCCATGGTTTCCACCCTTTACACCCTCTCAATGGGTACGTACTGGGTACGGGACCCGCGCCGCGATCAGTCCTGGGGCAGCTTGATGATGTCCTTCTTGGACATCGTGAGATAAATCACCGTGGCGAGGATGGCGCTAAGGAAAACGATGCTCGTTCCAACAGTACCGATCCCCAGCCCGCCGTCATCCGGCGACTGCGCCAAGAAGTCGCCGAGCGACGCGCCAAGCGGTCGTGTCACGATGTACGCAAACCAGAAGGCGACCACCGCGTCCAGCTTCAGATACTTATGTGCCAACGCGATGCCTGCGATCAGCGCGGCAAAGATCACGGCCGAGGTGAGATACCCAAGGGCCAGACTTTCGGCTGCCAGGTCACCCGCAGCAGTGCCGAGGGCGAATGTGAAGAGAATGGCCACCCAATAGAACGCCTCGCGGCGTGCCGTAAAGATCGAATGGATCGAGAGCGTTCCTTCGCTGCGATACCAGGCCGCAAAGCTTATCGCGAGGGCGACGGCGAAGACGCCGGTTGTCATCGCAAGCTCCACACCAAGGTTATCGGTGAGATTGTCCGTGATGAGTGTTCCGACGACGCTGATCAGCACCACCGCAAGCCAGTACAGGCTTGGAACGTAGCGCTTCGCACGGAACTGAAAGAAGAGGGCAACAATCAGGAGCGAGCCCATGATCAGCGTGAGGTTGGACAGGCCGAGATCAAAGTTCGTGTCGAGAAGATCCGCAAACGTTTCACCAACAGTGGTGCAGAGCACCTTGATCACCCAGAAGTAGAGGGTAATCTCCGGGACCTTACTGAAGACGTTCCTCGCAACGGTGCGAGCGTTTGATGGGCTCATTTCGGACGACCTTCCCGATCTCCGCGCTCTGCGATGGAGCGCCGTGACAGGGACTCTTGCCCCGCCGGACGGCGCAGAGCAATCCTCCCGCACTCACGTTCTGGGCACACTTGCTCATTCAAAGAATCACGTGAGAAATCTCACAGGAACACGGTCAGACCCGACATAAACCCAACTGGTCACCGCGGTGGTTGGTAGCGCATACCGGATTCGAACCGGTGGTCTCTGCCTTGAGAGGGCAGTGTCCTAGGCCGCTAGACGAATGCGCCCCGAGTGCGGGCCGTGCCCGGATGCAGATGATACCGATCGGGGGGTGATGCGTCCAACTGTGAGGCGCAGTGCCCCTTTGGGCCCTGCGTGTAGGGTTAGTGCATGAAGAGCCGCATCGCCCTGGTTGCCGCCCTGGCCCTCGTGGTGGCTGGCTGCGGCTCAGGACTCGAGGTAATCCACGGCTCACCCACCTCCACCCCGACCGACTTTGCTGGGCTCACCCAGAAGTTTGCTCGCCACAACCTGCTCGTTGATGCAGTCGTGAGCGGTGATGCCGGGTGCACCGACCAGGGGCTTGCCCCAATGGCGATCTCCTTCACGCTTGCTGGCCTTGGCGAGGGTACCCCGCTCCCCGCCCGCCTCTACCGCTTTCGCAACGACGAGTCGTACACGAAGCTGCGCGCCACCGTGGATGCCTGCGCTGCAGAATGGGTCGCGGATCCGGCAGGCCTACTCATGATTGACGCCACGCCGTACGTGTTGGTGATGGAGGGGGTTACCGATCAGACGTTTATTGATGCCCTTCGCACCTCACTCCACGAGGCGGCAGGAAACTAGATCTCTTCCTTCTGCGTGCGCGGCGAGGTGCCGGCGCTGCGCGGCACCGCAACCTTGGCTGCGCCCTTCACGAAACTCGCCTTGATGGACATCGCGGCAGCGACCTCTTGCTCCTCCACCGAGAGGATTCCGTGCCGGCCCAATGCGGCGAGCTCGTCGCGAATGTAGGTCTGCAGCATCTCTGGACCGTCGGTGCCAATCACATAGCGCACCTTGTTCTTGCGTAGCGCGTCAAAGATCTGGCG
>RGBZ01000129.1 GCA_009919365.1 bacterium | reverse complement strand
AGCGGAGATGTTCCGCATAGCAAGGAGGTGCGTATGTGCCGTATGTGTGGTTCGGATGATGTCGTCGTAGACGGCGAGTATGTCGCTTTGGTGTGTGAGAAGTGTAAGGAGACTGCTCAGGCAGTTGCCGATGCGACTCACGCCGATTCGTGGCGAGTCGGCATTGACGACTATGGCGTAGAGGAGATTGAGGAGGTTGTTTATGAGTAAGGTTTGGGATAAGGTTGGCGAGACGCTATCAGACGCGAAGGGCATCGCGTTTGACGGCTGCCACAAGATTTACATCTTGATGGATGACGAGCAGATGTCCGAGATGAAGGTGATTGGGTATGACCCGCTTATCTCGGCAGAAGATTACACGGCAAGCGAGATGCTAGAAACGATTCGGGACTGGTACGAGGATTCGTGCTCGTTGCGATTCGTTCAGGCGATTCACACTAACCACGACGACCCGAACGCAGGGTTCGTATCGTTGATTGACCAAGGGGCTGATGATGATTTGTAAGCACGAGCAGATTGACTGGAAGCACAAGACACGCGTCGCAGATTGTCCGACCTGTGTTCAGCAGGGAGACGCTTGCGATGTCGTGGTCTGTGCGGAGTGCCACAACGATGTGGATGCGAACACGCTGACTGACGAGCAGGAGCGACACCTGTTCAGGACTGCGTAATAATAAGGGCGGCAGGGCTTCGGCTCTGTCGCCCTTATTATTTGTTATGCGTTATGCGTTATGCGTTATGGGTTATGCCTTATGCGTATACCCCCGACCACCCGCCAACCAATCTCCCCGTGTGATTCGGCGCGCTGCTTCGGCTGCGTTTCTTATTGCGATAGACCGCTGAGAGGTCTGGCATAGTACATACATCGGGGAAGTTCCCCGCAAAGCGAAGGAGGTTCTATGGATAGCACCACCGTTGATTGCGCCGCACCTCGTTGCGGTGAATCGGTAGAGCAGGATTACGCTGAGTACTCCAACATCTTGGAGGCGCAGATTTGTTCGGCGTGTTGGCAGTCCGATACTGAGCACGCATCGGCAATCACGAAGTTCTCCCCTGATGGCTCGGTTGAGCGCATCATCTTGGGCGACCTCGTGGCGATGGACTCCGAGTACGGTGAGCCTGTTGACGCTTCCACTTGGAAGCGCGAGTGGCGCGCATCGTCGGCGTGGCGTGGTCATTACGATACGGTGTTCGTAAAGGGCTGGACTGAGGTTGAGGAAGATTTGCTGCTCTGGGGTGAACGCACCGAAGGGCAGACACTTGGCGAGCGCATCGCTGCTGAGTGCGAGGCTGGCACGCTCCCGTGTGAGGTGACCTCCATCGCTGACCCGACCTCTAACCTGTTCGCGCAGGGGATTAGTTTCTGGGTGCGCGATGAGGATGCGATGACCTTCGCCGTGTGGGTGAAGGGCGACGCGGCGTACGCGGGGGCGACCTCGCGCTAGTCGCGGAGTGATGAGGGGGAGTGAGGGCTTCGGCTCTTGCTCCCCCTCATTGCGTTTATGGGCTATGCGTTATGTGTTATGGGTTATGAGTTATCCGTATACGCCTATACCCACGACCACCATCCCCTATCCCCCCATCACCGATTCGTTCTGGCGTTGCCCATCGCCGAGCGTCGTCGTCGTATTGCCATAGCGGGGCGAAGGGTCTGGCATTGTATGAAGTAGAGGAGGCGCTGTGATCGCTTCCCAAGTGAGGAGGTCTTATGACCGACACACAGAAACTCACGGACATCCTAGCGGAGGCACGCCGCAGCGCGGAGCGCGCATCGTCAGCGGCGCAGGATGCCGCATCCGAGGCACAGGACGCGCAGTCCTACGCTGACTCGGCAAGTGATTCGGCAAGTTCTGCTGAGTCCTACGCCGATGAGGTTCAGGAAGTTCTGGACTCGGTTGAGGAGATGGTCGCTGAGGTGGTCGCCGAGAACGAGCGACTGACGGCAATCATCGCCAAGATTCGCAGCGCCCTTGATGGGTGGGACGCGGCGGATGAGGTTGCTGACCTCATCGCTGAGGCGACGGAAGTCGTCGCCTAAACAATCGGCGGACGGCGGCGGGGCTTCGGCTCCGCCGCCGCGAGCCACAGAGGAGGGTGTATGAATCGGAGAAATGTTGAGAAGATTTCCATCCCAGAACACTCCGTCCGTTGGACGAAGCGTCCTGCTGCTGATGGTGATTGCTGCGAGAAGCATCGCCGTGAGAAGCGCGCTGATGACCGCAAGCGGATGATTGCTGAGGAGCGAAAGCGTAAGTGGACTTCTGGTTCGTAGCGGCGTGCCTCGTGATAGGCGCGCTGCTGCTGCTAGGAGATTGACGAAAGGGGGACGGCTGCTTCGGCGGTCGTCCCCCTTTCTTATTTGTTATCTGTTATTGGTTATGGGTTATGGGTTATGCCTATGCGCGTATGACCCTACCCCCTAGTCCCCATTACCCCATTACCAACTGGTCGGCGAGGTCGTCGCATCGTTGCCGCGTATTGCCATAGTTCGGCGGAGTGTCTGGCATAGTGTATTCATCGGGAGCGGCGATACCGCTTGCACATTGAGGAGGTCGTATGCAGTACGCCAAGGAGAAGCATCCATTGGAGCCTCATCAGATTGAGGCGGCGATCCTCGGAATCGCTAAGGCGATTGTGAGCAATGAGCCAGAAGGCTCGTGCGACACCATTGCATCGTGCGATTCTAAAGGTTGCGTGGAGAAGCGGCTGCTCGCAGTTGAGCAGATTCGCGTCTACCTCGTGGATGATCTCATCGCTATCGCGGCGGAGGAAGTTCGCCAACGGAACAACGCGTAGGCGGCGCATCCGCCCAACAACGGCGGCGGGGCTTCGGCTCCGCCGCC
>RGBZ01000128.1 GCA_009919365.1 bacterium | reverse complement strand
CAGTGGCTTTGGCTTTGTACGCCTGTCCGTCACGGTAGGGGTGGCAGCAAGCCAGACCGCCGCGCAGGTCCTGGGCATCAACGCCCGCGAACTGCCAGCGAACACCGCCAACCAGGCTGCTGTCGTCCAGGTCGTCTGATGCCGCTGCAACTCGTCACCCCAGCCGCTGGCGAGCCCGTCTCGCTTGCCGAGGCAAAGCAACACCTGCGGGTGGACGGTGGCGATGATGACCTGCTGATCGGCTCACTCATCACCGCGGCCCGCCAGGCAGCCGAGACAAAGACCGGCAGGCAGTTGATCACTGCGCGCTGGAAGCTGTTGCTCGATGCCTTTCCCGGGCCACTGATGCAATCTGCCTCCGGGGCGTCATTCAGCTTGCCCGGCCACGCGATCCTGCTCGCCAAATGCCCGGTTCAGTCGGTGGTGAGCATCGAGTATCTGGACATGAATGGCACCACTCAGGTGATGCCATCCAGTGACTATGTGCTCGATGCGGCCTGCGAACCGGCACGCCTGACACCGGCCTTCGGTAAGACTTGGCCGCCTACCTTGCCTCAGATGGGTGCGGTTTCAGTCACCTTTGATGCGGGCTACGGCACTGCCAGCGCAGTGCCCGAGGGTCTCAAGAGTTGGATCAAGCTACGCGTGGGAAGTCTCTACGGGCATCGGGAAGAAATGTCCGTGCTCTCACGCGGTCGCATTGATCCGTTGCCCTTTGTGGATGGCCTGCTCGACGGCTTCAAGGTGAGCCTTGTATGAGTGTCATCAGCGCCGGGCAACTGAACCACCGCGTGCTCATCCAGCAGCCGACGACAGTCAAGGATGCCCTTGGAGCTCCCACCCAAGTCTGGGCTGATGTCGCTGCGGTGTGGGCCGATATTGCCCCAATCTCGGGACGCGAGGCGCGCATTGCAGATCGGATTGCATCCGAGGTGAGTCACCAGATCACGGTGCGCTATCAGCCCCTCTTTTCCGACCCCAGATCGGTTTCCCAAATGCGGGTGCTGTTCAAGGGACGCGTGTTTGCCATTCATGGTGCGCTCAACGAGGACGAGGCCAATGTCGCGGTGATCCTGCTGGCCAGCGAGGGGGTGCGTGATGGCTAGAGTCGAGACGGTGCGCATTGAGGGTCTGGCTCAGTTGGATCGGGCGCTTCGTGAGTTGCCTCAGCGCGTGGCCAATCGAGGCCTGCGGGCATCGGTTTATGCCGGTGCCAAGGTCATCCGGGATGAGGCCCGCGCTCGGGCGCCCAAGGCTGCGCAGTCGCTTGGCCCCAAGCAGCCTCCACCTGGAACGCTCAAACGCTCGGTGATCATGAAACACGTCCGGGAGCTCTCCGGTGGCGGGCGGCAGACGTTTTACGTGCTGGTCCGGCATGGCAAGAAGTACCGCAATCAAGGCAAGCGGGGCAATTTGTCTCAAGACGCCTGGTACTGGCGCTTCTTGGAGTTCGGGACACGGAAGATGAGTGCCCGACCGTTCTTGCGTCCTGCGCTGGAGTCACGCAGGCGCGAGGCAGTCAATGCCATCAAGGATCGTCTTGCCCAGCGCATTGAAATCGAAGCCAAGGCCCTGAATCGAGGTTAGCGATGCAGGACTTTTATGAAGCTATCAAGCATCTGGCAGGCGGACAGGTGTACGCGATCGTGGCTCCCCAGGACGCCCAGTACCCAACGCTGGTCTACACCCCAGTTGACAGCGCCAGTGTCGTCTCGCTCGACGGACCCAATTCGCTCAGGCGTTCCAGGGTGCAGGTCGACGCCTATGCCCGCACGCTTGCGCAATGCGACCAATTGCAAGACCAGGTGCTCGCAGCACTGCTCGCGGACATCCATACGGTGGCCGATGTGCGCATGGGCCTGACTGATTTTGATGAAGAAGCCCGGATCTACCGAGTGTCCGTGGACTTCACCTACTACCGCTGACCTGCTGCAAGGCGGGACTTTTGTTTCTTCACATGGAGGCTCTCTATGCCTAGTACTGCCATCACCGCGCAGGGCATCACCATTGCCCGTTTCGGTACCACCACCTTTGAGACCATCCCCAACGTCGTGTCCTTTCAGGGACCCGGAGGCCAGGCGTCGGTCATCGATGTCACCAACCTCGCTTCAACCTCAAAGGAGAAGCGGGTCGGCCTTCGTGATGAGGGCCAACTGTCCCTGAGCATTCACTTCAACCCAGACGATACGGTGCACCAGGGCTTGCGCACCGATCGAGCGAATAGAACCCGACGTCAATTCAAGATCACCTTCACCGACACGACGCCTGCTGCAACCTGGACCTTCTATGGCTATGTGACGCAGTTCAGCGTGCAGGGCGGCGTGGACGCCGTGGTCGAGGCAAGCGTAACCATTGAAATCGACGGCGATATCACCGAGGCATGAAGCACATGAACATTCTTTCCAAAGACGCCATCTTGGCTGCCGATGATCTTCCGCGGGAGACGGTCAATATTCCTGAGTGGGGGGGCGAAGTCCTGGTGCGGACCATGAGTGGTACGGATCGGGATGCCTTTGAGGCGAGCCTTCTTGAAAAGGATGGTCGCATGGAGAACGTCCGCGCTCGGTTGGTGGCTTTGACCCTATGCGATTCCCAGGGCGATCGTCTGTTTGACGATAGCGAGATCGCGGCGCTGGGGCGCAAGAGTGCTCGCGCGCTAGATCGCGTCTTCTCCGTGGCCCAGCGCCTGAACGGCATCGGCGTCGATCAGGTAGACGCTGCAAAAAAGGGCTAAAGGCCAACCCCTTTCGACGCTCTGTCTTTCGGCTGGCACTTGCCCTGGGCATGCCAGTTCGTGCGTTGCTGGCGCGTGTGGGGTCGGATGAACTGCAGGTGGGGGTAAAGGCGGTG
>RGBZ01000127.1 GCA_009919365.1 bacterium | reverse complement strand
CCCGATGGGAACGCGTCTGGTGAGGGCACCATGCCGGTGATCGTGTTGAGCTTCTTGCCACGCGCCGCGAACGACGGGATTGAGGTCACGAGATCGCGTGTGTATGGGCTCGCCGGCTCTCGCAGTACGTTGGCGGCGCTGCCCGTCTCAACGATCTGACCGGCATACATCACAGCGATACGGTCAGCCGTCTCGGCCACAACGCCCAAGTCGTGGGTGATCAACAGGAGTGCAGCGCCGCGCTCGGTGGTGGTACGACGCAACAGTTCAAGCACCTGCGCCTGAATCGTTACATCAAGCGCGGTGGTCGGCTCGTCGGCGATGATCATGGAGGGCTCGCCTGAGAGGGCCATCGCGATCATGGCGCGCTGTCGCATGCCACCGGAGAGCTGGTGTGGGAACTGCTTGGCACGCTGGTCTGGCTGAGAGATCTCCACCTGCTCCAAGTAGCCGATCGCCAACTTGTGCGCCGCCTTCCAGCTCAAGTTGCGGTGGGCAACGATCACCTCGGCGATCTGCTCACCAATCGTGGTGACAGGGTTGAGGGCCGAGAGCGGCTCCTGGAAGATGACGCCGATGCCACCACCACGGATTGGGCGCAGCTGGTCTTCGCTCAGACCAACGAGCTCACGCTCCTTGAACTTCACCGAACCTTCGATGATCGCCTGCTTGCGGCTGAGCAACGAGATGATCGCCATCGCCGAAACGGTCTTGCCAGAGCCTGATTCTCCAACGATCGCCAGGCACTCGCCGGCTGCGAGATCAAAGGAGACGCCGTCAACAACCTTCAAAATCCCGCGGCTGGTTCGGAAGCTAATCGCAAGGTTGCTCACGGAGAGGAGCGGCGCACTCGACGCCGATGCGCCGCTGCCTACGGGGCTCTTCTGCACGGCGCTCACGAACGTCGGCCCTCTGGCTCAAGGCTCTCGCGCAGCGCGTCACCAATCATGTTGACGGAGAGTGAGGTCATGATGATGAAGAGGCCGGGGAAACCAAGCCACCACCAGTTCCCCTGCAGAAGGAAGTCCTCAGAGTTCGAGAGCATGTTGCCCCAGGTTGGCGTGAGCGCCGAGACGCCGAAGCCGAGGTAGCTAATGAAGGCCTCGCCGATGATTGCGCCACCAACTGCGAAGGGAAACGAGACAACAACGGGCCCAATCGCGTTCGGCAGCACATGGCGGATCGCAATACGAATCGGGCGAACGCCGAGGGCGCGCGCCGCTTCAATGAACTCCATCTCGCGTAGGGCGAGCACCTGCCCTCGCACGAGTCGGGCAGTGCCCATCCATCCGAAGACGATGAAGACAATGATCACCGTTTGGAGGCCGGTGCCACCCAGGGCGCTCAGGATCTTGGCGCCAACGATGATGACGAAGAGGCTTGGGATAGCAAGAAAGACGTCAACGATGCGCATCAGGAGCGAATCGAGTCGCCCACCGAAGTAGCCAGCGATGATGCCGACCAGCGTGCCAATCGTGATGGAGCCGACGGCCGCGGCGAATCCAATGAAGAGTGAGGCACGGCCACCGTTGACGACGAGCATGAACACGTCCAGTTGTAGCTGTGCCGTCTCGCCAAAGATGTGCTCAAACGATGGTCCTCGTCCGAGGAACACGTATTCGCTCGGCTTTGGGATGTCACCGACACGGTACGGCGCCAAGATTGGTCCGACCACAACGAGGAAGAAGACGACGCCGAGAATAGCGAGTCCCCAGGGGCCCTGGCGACCAGCAAAGAAGCGTCGTCGTGCCTGCGCCCATGGGCTCTCAGACTTTTGGACCTTCGTCGACTTCTTCGTAGCGCGCACAGCAGCTGTCACAGGCGTACTCGCGGGTCCAACACGGCGTAGAGGAGGTCAGAGATCAGGTTGCCGATCACGACCATCAGGGAGCCGATCAGGAGGATCGCCATCAGTACCGGGTAGTCAAGGCCGTTGGTTGCGAGCAGGGTGAGGCGACCAACTCCAGGCCACGAGAAGATGGTTTCGGTAATGAGTGCGCCGCCAAAGAGGAAGGGGAAGGCGAGCCCGAGGTTCGTCGCAAATGGAACGAGCGCGGTGCGCAGCGTGTGTCGGAAGATGATGCGGCGCGATGAGAGGCCCTTAGCGCGAGCGGTGCGCACATGCTCAGCGCTGAGTGAATCAATCACCGAGGCACGCACGTAGCGCGAGTCGCCAGCGACGCTAATGATGACGAGAGTTGACACCGGCAAGATGAGGTGGCGGGCGAGGTCAACGATGGCGGTGAGCGGCTCTGCGGCAAAGTACTGCCAGTAGGCTTCACTACCGAAAGCGGGTGAGAGTCGCCCATCCGTCATGCCGCTCACTGGCGTGAGGCCAAGGGTTACGGCGAAGATCCAGATCAACATAAAGCCCAGGATGAATGTGGGGAACGTTGAACTGACGTAGGTAACGGTGGTCACTGCGTTGTCAAATGTTGATCCAGCTCGAAGCCCCGTCCACACTCCAAGGAGTACTGCAAGGCTCAGCCAAATCACAATGGAGAGGCCGGCCAGGATGAGGGTTGGCAGTGCGGCAGCGGCGATGAGGTCGCCCACGTTTTCGCCATTTGCATATGAATATCCGAGCTCGCCGTGGAGGATGCCCGTATAGATGCCTGAGATCTCGCTCGGCAAGAAGGTGGGGAAGCCGGTTGGGCCGATGAGGGCATCGAGGCCGTCCTTGTCGCGGCGGCAGGCACCGAGCCAGCGGCAGTACTGCACGGGTACTGGCTTATCGAGACCGAGGGACTTGAGATACCCCTCCTTCTGCTCTTGGGTGTACTTCGGGTTCTCGGCAAACTTCTGTTCAGGGCCACCCGGCGCGGCGAGAATCAACGCATAGATGAGCACGCTCGATCCGAGCATGATGATGATTCCT
>RGBZ01000126.1 GCA_009919365.1 bacterium | reverse complement strand
GGCGAGGGCGGCTATCTCTTGAACGACGAGGGGAAGCGATTCATGGAGAACTATGCGCCGAAGTTGATGGAGCTTGCCCCGCGCGACATGATCTCGCGCGCGATTTATCAAGAGGTTCGTTCTGGTCGCGGGATCGGCGGCAAGGACTACATCCACCTCGACGTTCGACACCTTGGTCGGAAGGTCATTGAAGAGAAGCTCCCAGACATCACCGATTTCGCCCGGGTGTATCAGGGGGTTGAGCCGATCAGCGAGCCGGTGCCCGTGCAGCCAACCGCGCACTACGCGATGGGTGGTGTGCCGACGAATCTCGAGACAGAGGTGCTCGCCGATGCGCGTGGCAACGTCGTGCCAGGGCTCTTTGCGGCAGGTGAGGTCGCCTGCGTCAGCGTGCACGGTGCGAACCGCCTCGGCACGAATTCGCTCGTCGACCTGCTCGTCTTCGGTAAGCGCGCGGGAATTCGCATGGCGCAGATCTGCAAGAGCACCCCGCAGCCAGGCTCCGTACAGGGCGCTGAGCGCGCGGTGCGCGATGAGCTTCTCGCCCTAAGTACGCGCCCTTCTGGGGTGCGCCCGGCTGAGATTCGCCGCGAACTAGCGGCCCTCATGATGGATAACGTCGGTGTCTACCGCGACGAGGCGCTCCTCTCTGCCGCGGTGAAGGGGATCGCCAAGCTGAAGGGGGAGTACGCCAACGTGCGCGTGGAAGACACCGGAAGCGTCTTCAACACTGACCTCCTCGAGGCGCGTGAGCTCGGCTACCTGCTCGACACCGCTGAGGCAACCGCTGTCTCGGCCTACGCCAGAAAGGAGTCACGTGGCGCGCACAGCCGCGAGGACTTCCCAGAGCGGGATGACGCGAAGTTCTTGGCCCACACGCTGGTCTGGCAGGGAGCCGCAGGAGCCCCCGCGACCAAGATCGACTACAAGCCGGTCACGATCACCAAGTTTGAGCCGAAGGCGAGGGTCTACTAAGTGGCTACCATCACCTTCCGCCGATCGTGCGCGCATGGTGTCTGCGGCTCCGACGCGCTCCTGATCAATGGGCGCAACCGTCTCGCATGCAAGTTGCGCGTAGAGCAACTTGGTAAGACCATCACCGTCGCGCCGCTCCCTGGCCTTCCGATCGTGAAAGACCTCGTTGTTGACATGGACGGCTTCTTTGAGAAGTACCGCTCCGTGCAGCCATATCTTGTCGCCGCGCCGGTTGAGGGGAGCGGAGAGCGAATCCAGAGCCAAGAGCAGCGCGATCGTTTTGACGACACGACCAAGTGCATCCTCTGCGCCGCCTGCACCACCTCATGCCCTAGCTTCTGGGCCGAGCCTGAGTACGTTGGGCCAGCGGCGATCGTGAACGCCCATCGCTTCATCTTCGATTCACGCGATGAGAACGCCGAGGCACGACTCGACATCCTCTCGGACGAGGATGGCGTCTGGCGCTGCCGCACCACCTTCAACTGCGTGGAGGCCTGCCCGCGCGGCATCAACATCACCAAGGCGATCCTTGAGGTCTCCTCCGCAATCAGCACGCGAGAGTAGCCTTGCCGCCTCGCGCGTACATCATTCGCACCGACGGCGCATGTCGGGGGAATCCTGGACCAGCTTCTATTGGTGTTGCTCTCTACGACGCTGCGCTCCCGGGATCTGATGATCCCGACGCCGCGCCCGTCGCCTCGATCTCTGCCGCGATCGGCACAACCACAAACAACGTCGCAGAGTGGCGTGCAGTGGTTGCGGCAATTGACTTTGCTGCCGAGCTCGGCGCACGGGAAATTGATCTTCTGCTTGATAGCAAGCTGGTTGTAGAGCAGCTGCAAGGTCGCTGGCGCGTGCGCGATGCCAAGCTCGCCCCACTGTGCGATGAGGCGCTGAAGGGTTTAACGCGCTTCGCACATTGGAGCGCGCGCCATGTGCCACGTGAGCAGAATGGTCGGGCGGACGCGCTAGCCAATGAGGCGCTCGATCGCGCGCTGCGCGGTGGGCCAGCCTGGGTTGCGCGCCGTCCACAAGATCCCGTCGGCGCTACAGCAATGGCGCCCGCTGGGGCCGATTCTTCAACGAGCGCGCTGACGCGTATCACTGTACTTGGTTCAGGGGCGAGCCGCGGTGTGCCACGAGTCGGTTGTCGCTGTGGCGTCTGCCTCTCGCGCGATCAGCGCAACCGCCGCCTGCGCAGTTCTGTGCTTGTCGAGTGGCACGACGGCGTGATGGAGCGCGGCGTGATCATCGATCCAGGGATGGACCTTCGCCAACAGGCGCTGCGCCACGGCGTGACGCGATTGGACGGCGCGTTGGTTACGCACATTCATGTTGACCACAGCGGTGGTATCGATGAGTTGCGCGCATATACCGATGCGCAGGACACCGTGCTGCCGATTGGCGCAGGTGAGGCGACGGCGGATGAGTTGCGCAAGCGCTGGGAGTACGCGGTGGATGGGCGAACCGCACCGGGCTCCGGGATCCCTGCGCTGGAACTCGTCGCGTCTGATCGCGAGGTAACGATCGCTGGACGGTCATTCCAGGCGATCCACGTCGTTCACGGGAAGCGCCCGGCGCACGGCTGGCGGAGTGGGGGATTTGCCTATCTCACCGACGTCAGCTCAGTCCCAGCGGCATCGCGCGATCTACTCGGCGACCTTGATCTCCTGATCGTTTCGGCGCTGCGCGATCTGCCGCATCCAACGCATCAGACGGTTGATGAGGCGTTGGAGTTGATTCGAGCGGTGGCACCACGCCGTGCGCTGCTTACGCACCTCGACCATGACCTTGACTTCGAGGATCTTGCAGCCCGCCTCCCTGCTGGGGTGGCTCCCGCCTTTGACGGGCTCGTCGTAGAGGTGCCGGCGCGCTAGACTGCCGATCCGGCGAGATGGCCGGAC
>RGBZ01000125.1 GCA_009919365.1 bacterium | reverse complement strand
CGCAAGGAGTGCGGGGAAGCGGCGACGATGTGAGGCGGCGACTGCTGCCGCCAAGCCCAGCAGCACGGCACGAGCGATGCCGAAGGCGGCGGCCTCGCTGTGCATCCACGCGCCACCACCGATGACCGCCTCAATCACCCACCAGGCCAACGTCGCGATGGCAGCAACGGCGAGCGAGCCCCGGCGCAGCTGCTGCACGCGGTGTGATCGCGCCGACATGAACGCCCATGCCGCCGCAGCACCAACCGCAACGAGAAGGGTGAGGTCAGCAGTGAACCGCATCAACCAGCTTGCCGGTTCAGTCGAACTGCGCAGCGCGAGCGCGGCGGCGCGTGATGCCTCACTCGCCGCGCCAACACCGAAGGTGCTCGCCTGATTCAGGATGTGACCATCGGTTGAGGTAACGGTCCAGGTCGCCAGATACCAGCCGTCGGCAAGGGGTGGCAGCGGCTGGGAGACCACGGTGCCCGTCACAACCTCGGGGGCCAGATCAACCTGTTGCCCTGTTGCGTCAACGATGCGAACCGCATCGCCCTCGAGTCCAACCTGCTCGTTGAAGGTAATGCTGAAGGTGTCGGGGATGCCTTCACCGCGACTGCCATCCGCTGGGCTCACGTCAATGACCTCAGCGTGCGCGAGCACCGCCGCCGGCGCAATCAGCACACCGGACCAAAGAAGGAGTGCGGCGGTGAGGAGGCGCGCCACGCGCCCCCTCACCGTTCGCTCACCAAACAGCGTGCTTGGCATCGTTCAGCGTTGAACGATTAGCGCTTCGACTTCGCGCTCGTGCGAAGCCCGTACACGATCAACGCCAGGGCCGCAACCACTGCAAACAGCGTCGCGATGTACAAGAGCGGGTCTGTCGCCGTTGCCGCAGGTGCGTCGGTGTGACCATCTGTTGCTGCCGCATCCACCACGACAAACTCCGGAGCTGGATGCTCCAAATCGTCATGTGTCTGCCCTGCCGCAGGTACCTCGACCCAGGCAACGGACTCATCGCCGCAGTACTGGATCACCGGGAGGGTGTACTCCCCTGGTTCCAGCTGGAACGTTGCGTTGATGCCGAAGTCCAAGAGCTGACCATCTGGCAGTGGGCCGCCCGTCCAGGTAATCGTGCCAACACGTTCGGTGTACTCCGTGCCGTACAAGGTGTACGTGGCTGGAACCATCTCCGTGGTGGCGGTTCACCCGGCGATCAGCGCAGGCTTTGCGCCGACAACCCCATCAGGAAGCTGCACCTCTACAGCGGTAATCGCTGCCCCGCCGCAGCCGTGCGGCAGACGCACGTGAATGACCGCGCCGCTATTGGAAGGGACCTTGGAGCCATCTGGCACCGAGGCGTGGGCTGCCACTGGCAGCGCCGAAACAAGGAGCAGCGCGATCGCTGCCGTGATGCTCGCAAACGAGCGAATGTGCTTCTTCATGTTCTCTCCTTACTCCGTAATGATTCGCCGCCGTGCGAGGCGGCTTAGGCATTCGCTAGGAGAGCGGTGGCGCGCGCACCCCCTGGGCGAGGCCACCAAGGCGCGGGTGGAGCCGCACCTGCTGCGCCGTAATGCGATGGGCGTTTGAGGCTGGAGCAACCCGTTGCGGACTGACCGCGCGCAGGCGGGCAACGACTCGCTCGACCGCACGTGACGAGAGCGCTGTACCGGCGGCAACGAGGAGCTGGGCAGCTAGGCCGAACGCGAGGAGCGTTGGTCCGTAGCCGCTAGTCAGGCCCGCGACAACATCGCTAAGGCTCGACCCATGGGCCATCCGCTCAAGCACCTCAACGGCGATATAGGCACATAGCTGCAGGGCGGCGATCGTGACATAACGCCGACGCAAAGAGGTTGAGACCGTTGAACTGCGCGCTGATGTGACCACCAGCAGCGCGATGAGGAGCCCGACGAACACTGGGGTCAGCGACAGCCAGTTGTGTCCCGTGTCTTGCAACACATGCAGGAGCACCTGTGGATCTCGGAATGTTGCCGCATAGGCAAGGTTGTGCCCGAGAAGGAGACCGATCAGCGCCCAGGCAACGATTGCTGCGCGTCGATAGCTGCTCATCGCGCCGTCACCACTTCAGGAAGTGACTCCCAGCCTTCGGCGAGGGCGACGCGCTCTAGGGCGCGGTCTGGCGCGACCACGACTGGACGTTCTGCCAGGCGCAGGAGCGGAACATCTGCGGCGGTATCGCCAAATGCTGCAAGGATTGCACCGCCCGCCGCCGCCGCGCGCACCGCAGCCGCCTTCTCCTCGCCAGATTGCGTTGGCGCAGCGAGTTTTCCGGTGGCTACTCCGTTGATCACTTCAAATGGTGTCCCAAGCGCAATGGTGGCACCAAGCTTTTTTGCAAACGCGGCTGCGATCGGTTGATATCCCCCCGTCGCGAGAACAAGCTCAGTCGCGGGATCAGTTGCACGTGCCGTAGCGAGCGCCGCCTGCACTGCGCTGACCGCAGTGGTTCGTCGGGCTGGCCAGAGGAGGTGCTCAACGACCCACTCCCCCATGGCGGCGAGCTGTTCCGCGGATAGTCCACGCAAGAGTCTCGTTTGGTCTTCGAGCCAGCGGGCGCGAAAACGCTCCTTGTTCATGAGGCCGGAGCGTGCGAGGAAGACGATCGGTAATCGCACGGTAATGAACCGGCGTGCTGCGGCGCTCGGGTAGTTCGCACGAATCCATTGATGCACGCCGCGCCAGGTTTCGGCGGTGGTAAGCGTGCCATCCATATCGCTGACAACGATTGGTCGAGTCATGGGGCAAGTATGCGGGGAAAAAGAGAGAGGCGCCCAGGTTGCCCTGGACGCCTCTCGAACGATCCTCGACGGATCGTTAGAAGTTACTTCTTCTTCGCAGCCTTGCGCGCCTTGCGCTTGGCTGGGGCCTTCTTCGCAAC
>RGBZ01000124.1 GCA_009919365.1 bacterium | reverse complement strand
GCTCACGCAGCGAGCCGAGGAGGTCGCGCTCTGCAGGGAGCTCGGCCTGTTCGTCGACATGACGCCAGAGGTGAATTACGGCAGCGACCAGGATCCCAACGCAGCTGCTTCGGCGGCGCGGCTTGCCAAGCTTGAACGACAAGTGAACGAGCTCCAAGACGCAGCGGAGGACCAATGTGGGACTTCGATTGGGAATGGGACGACGACCTCGAGGAGTTGATCGAATTCCTATGAAGCGCATCACAACCGACGCACAGTTTTCCGTATCGACTCCCGGCGTTGCAGCTGACGGCACCGGTGCCGGCGGCCTGCCGCGTTTTGAGCTTGTCGGCTACACGGGTCGGGCGATCCGGCAGTCGTGGAGCCGCAACCCGCTTGTGGTCGACCTTGCAGGCATGGACACAAGCGGAAACGTGGCCGTGATGTATGGCCACGACTACTCGCTCGAGGCGGCCATCGGCCAGGCGGACCGTAAGGACAACTCTGGGCAGGATCTGGTCGTCGCAGGCGACGTGATCGGCGACGGCCCGCTAGTCGAGAAGGTGCTCGGCTACGCGAAGCGTGGCTGGAAGTTCCAGGCGTCGATCGGCGCGGATGTCAATCGCATCGAGAACGTCGCCCCGGGCGAGATGGTCACCGTAAACGGCCGGGAGTTCACCGGCCCGATCTCAGTGGTGCGTGCAAGCACCCTGAGAGAAGTAAGCGTAGTTCTGTTTGGAGCCGATGCCAGTACATCGGCCGCAATCGCTGCGGAAGCGACAGGGGATGAGCTCATGGCGGACCACGCCAACGAAACGCCCGACGTCGACCAGCAGGTCGCCGCGGAAGGCACGGCGAGCGTCGCCGTGGGCAACGAGAACGTGACCGTGACGGCCGAAAAGCCGGAGGTGTCCGTGGACGAAATCAAGAAGACTTTGATGGCCGAGCTCAAGGCCGAGCTCCTCGCCGACATCCGGGCCTCCCGCCCGGCTGCCCCGGCGATTCACGTCGTGGCGAAGCCCGCCAACGACGCGAAGGTGGTGGAGGCCGCCCTCTGCATGGCCGGCGGCCTGACCGACGTGGAGACGAAGTATGACGAGCGCACCCTCGAGGCCGCCCACGCCCGTCGGGGCGAGGCGACGCTTTCGCAGGTGGTGCTCGCCGCAGCCCGTGCCAACGGGTACGCGGAGGCCGGCCACCGGATCTCCGAGAGCAACTGCCGTCAGGTGCTGCGTGCCGCGTTCGCGACGCACAGCATCTCGACGATCCTCTCGGCGACATACGGCAAGTTCCTCCTCGACGGTTTCACGGCAGTCGAGCAGAGCTGGGATGCGATCGCCAGCACTCGAAACGTGTCGGATTACAAGAGTGTCACGGGCGTCAGGCTCACGGGTGGCTTCGAATTTGAGGAAGTGGCCAACGACGGCGAGCTCCGCAGTGCGGATGCCGGCGAGGAAAGCCGCACCATCAAGGCGAAGCTGTACGGCCGGCTTTCCAGCATCTCGATGGTCGACCTCGTGAACGACGACTTGGGTGCTCTCACCCAGGTGAGCTCGCGGCTCGGCTACGGTGCAGCGATCGGCCTCAACAAGGCTTTCTGGGCCGCGTTTGAGGACTCCAACAGCACGTACTTCGCGAAGGAAACGGCTGCGGCCGGCAACGCCTTCTCGATGACGTCGCTGAAGACGGCGGCCACTGGCTTCCGTAAGCTCAAGAACGCGGACAACAACCCGCTGGGCGTTCCGCCAAGCGTGCTGCTTGTTCCGGCCGAGCTCGAGGTGGCGGCGGCCGAGGCAATGTCCTCAAGCCTGCTGATCACCGGCTCCGACACGGTCCGCGGCAACGCGAACGTGTTTGCCGGCCGATACCGGGTCGTGAGCTCGTCCTACCTGTCGAGCGCCACCACCTGGTGGCTCGCGGCGGATCCTCGGGCTGTGCCGGCAATGGAGGTCGCTTTCCTCAACGGGCAGCGGCAGCCGATGGTGGAGTCGGCCGACGCCGATTTCAACACGCTTGGCATCATGGTCCGCGGCCACTGGTCGTGGGGCGTGGCCAAGGCCGAGAAGAACGGTTGCTACCGGATGGCAACGGCCTGAGCGTGATGCAAAACGTGGCCGGTCGGCGGCGTGCCCAAGCGCCGCCGGCCGGCGTGACGACCGAAACAGTTTTCATTCTTTCAGAAACGAGGTGATCTAGTGGCTCACGAGTACGAAGGTGACAAGATCCGCTACACGCCCACCACGGGCGTTGCCGCGGGTGAAGCGGTGGTGGTTGGTTCGCTTGTTGGTGTGGCCTCGCGGCCGATCGCTGCGAACGAGCTCGGGAATCTGAACGTCGAGGGCATCTTCAGCATCACGGCCCCGGCCGGCGTGATCGCGCAGGGTGCGAAGGTCTACCTCTACCAGGGGCAGGCCGTGACCGGCGTGACGGGCACCGTGATGGGCTTCGCTGCTTCGGCAAAGGCCAGCGGCGACGCGACCGTGAACGTGCTGCTCGTTCCCGGCGCCTGACGTTTCGCCCTCGGGCGGCTTGGGGGCCGTGCGGCTTGGCACTCGTGCCGGCCGCACGGCCTCGGTGGCTCTATTTGGAGTTCCTTCCTCTGTTGGTAACACGCAGTCATGCAGGATCTCATCTCGCAGGGCGCAGCGTGGTTCCGGCAGCAGGCCGATAAGCACCTTTCGGTGCAAGTCGAGTATCGCAGCGTCGGATCGCTGGTGCCGGTGTCGCTTCCGGCGATGGTCGGCATGACGCGTCACGACTCAATGGACCAGGCCGGGTCGATCACGCGCATTGAGTCGCGGGACTTCTTCATCTCAACCGACTACCTGTCGGCCGTGCCGAAGAAGGGTGACAGAGTGATTGAGCCAGACGGCAACGCGTATGAGGTGTTCGCACCCTTCAG
>RGBZ01000123.1 GCA_009919365.1 bacterium | reverse complement strand
CGGCGGAGTGCCGCTTCGCTGGGTCGCTTGCGCGGTCGTACGGGTTCTTGCTCATCGCGGGGCGTTCGGCTGCAAGGTGTTGATCGTTCCTGGGTGCGACGTCTCGTGCGCCTCGATCTTGTCGCCCTGCGTGCGGATGTAGTCGAGTTCGTCGAGTCCATCGAGCAGCATCTTCTGGCTGAAGAGGTCGATCGGGAAGGTGTGCATTGCGCCGTCGGGGGTCGTCATGGTTGCCGAGGCGAGGTCGATGGTGACCGTTGCGGCGAGGTCCTCTTTGGCGATCTGCATCAGCGTGGCGTGGAGTGGTGCTGGCAGCACAATCGGAAGAATGCCGTTCTTCAGCGCATTTGACTTGAAGATGTCGGCGAAGCTCGTCGAAAAAATCGCCTTGATGCCGAACGCACTCAGCGCCCACGGCGCATGCTCGCGGCTGGAACCGGTGCCGAAGTTGTCGCCGGCAACGAGGATGCCGTGGCCGGCGTAGCGCGGCTCATCGATCACGAACGGTGGGTTCTTCTTTGTGCCATCGGCCTCGAAGCGCCAGTCATGGAAGAGGGCATCGGCGAGACCCGCCTTGTCGATGACCTTTAGGTACCGCGCAGGAACGATCTGATCGGTGTCGACGTTCTCGGCGGGGAGTGGCACGAGTCCCGTGGTAAACGTGCCGACCTTTGGGGCGGCCATCAGCGGCTCATCCCTGGAAGGGTGCGTGGATCGGCAATCACGCCGGTGAGCGCGGTGGCGGCGGCGGTCAGCGGCGAGGCCAAAAATGTTCGGCCCCCTTTCCCCTGACGCCCCTCAAAGTTGCGGTTCGAGGTGCTGATCGCGTACTCGCCTGGGGCGAGCTGGTCGCCATTCATGGCGATGCACATCGAGCAGCCCGCCTCGCGCCAATCGGCGCCGGCGTCGCGGAAGATCGTGTCGAGCCCCTCGCGTTCTGCCTGTCGCTTCACGTCGGCTGACCCTGGCACCACCATTACGCGAACACCCTTCGCGACGGTCTGGCCCTTGAGCACATTCGCCGCGAGGCGCAGGTCGCTGATGCGACCGTTGGTGCAGCTCCCAATAAAGACGGTGTTCACCGGTCGGCCAATGATGCTGTCGCCAGCGCGTAGATCCATGTACTCAAGTGCGCGCGTCAGTGCACGCGCCGCGGCAGGATCCGATTCGTCGGCAGGATTTGGAATCGTGCCGCTGATTGGCAGGCCCATGCCTGGGTTCGTGCCGTAGGTGACCATCGGTTCAAGGGTGTTCGCATCAATGACGATCTCTTTGTCATACGTCGCACCCTCGTCGCTTGCCAGTGTGCGCCAGCGCGCAACCGCGGCATCCCAATCAGCGCCCTGCGGCGCATGTGGTCGACCCTTCAAGTAGGCGAACGTGGTTTCGTCGGGGGCAACGAGTCCGGCGCGCGCGCCGCCTTCGATGCTCATGTTGCAGATCGTCATGCGCTCTTCCATTGAGAGTGCGCGAATGGCCGAACCAGCGTACTCAAAGACGTGACCGGTGCCGCCACCAACGCCGATGCGCGCGATCAGCGCGAGGATGATGTCCTTTGCGGAGACGCCTGGTCGCAGCGTTCCGTCGACGCGAACGAGATAGGTCTTGGGCTTGCGCTGCAGCAGGCACTGGGTGGCGAGGACCATTTCGACTTCGCTGGTGCCAATGCCGAACGCTAGTGCGCCGAAGGCGCCGTGCGTCGCCGTGTGCGAATCACCACACACAATCGTGGCGCCAGGCTGGGTGAGACCGAGCTCTGGCCCAATGACGTGAACGATTCCCTGATTCGGCGACTCCCAACCGTGGAGCGGGACGCCGAACTCAGCGCAGTTCGCCTCGAGCTGCTTCACCTGGGCGGCGGCCATCTCATCGGCGATCGGCAGGTTGCGCGGGGTGGTTGGAATGGAGTGGTCGGCGGTGGCCACCGTGCGGTCAGGGCGGCGAACCTTCAGTCCGCGGGAGCGAAGGCCGGTAAACGCCTGGGGGCTGGTGACCTCATGAACGAGGTGCAGGTCGATCGCGAGGATGGCGGGCGCCCCCTCCTGCTGATCGACAACGTGCTCGTTCCAGATCTTTTCAATGATGGTCTTCGGCATAGAGCGAGCCTACCAGAGGGCGAATCTCACCCGAGGCCGTTGAGCCACCACTTCAGCACCAGATGGATGCGTGCCGACCAGGCGCGCTCGCTGTGATCGTGACCTGGGAACGGGGTGGTCAGCACGTCGGTGCCGAACTGCCAACCGCGCGCCGCAAGGTCGGCGTCAAACGCCGCTTGATATGGGGCGTACGCGGCATCAAGGGTTTGGTCGCCATAGTCCATCCAGATGCGGTGGCGACCCGGCGGCGGGAGCAGATCGGCGAGGCCCGCCCCCATCAACCCATCACCAAGCGGAAGATGCGTGGAGAGGGCGAGTGCTGCCCCCCATGTCTCGGGGTGTCGCGCCAGCGCGTAGAGCGAGGCGAGCGCGCCCATTGACGAACCGCAGACGGCGGTGCGCTCGCGTGAGGCGTTGATGCCGAATTGCTCGCGGGCCCACGGCACCACCTGCGTGGCGAGCACATCCTGATAGTCGTTACCGCGAAGCGTGTGATCGTTGATCGCCCACGAAACGGTCGGCCCGCCAATCTCGTCCCAGATTTGTGGGTAGCGCTCCATCACCGCTTGCGGGGCGAGCTCCTGAAAGCGGCGACTCTCATCGGGAACCCACACCCCAACGATGAGTGGCTGAAGCTCAGGTTGCGCTAGTGCAATCTGGCGTTCAACCGCCTCAACCACACCCCAGGTCACACCAACCGTGGCGGTCTCTGTATTGAAGACGTTCTTGCCGTCATGCATGACGAGCAGCGGTGTTGTGGGCGAGAGGGTGGGGGGAGCCCAGACCTCAATCGCGTGTCGCCCAATCTGATG
>RGBZ01000122.1 GCA_009919365.1 bacterium | reverse complement strand
CGCGCAGCCGCTCTACCTCCGCAATAAGCGCGTCGAGGTCGGTCGGGGCGTTCGCGACGAGTTCGGCGTTACGCAGCCCGTGGCCCTCGTAGCCCCCGCAGTAGCACTCCGCGACCGTCTCGATGAGTCGCCCGTATTCCTCGACCTGCACGGTGCCGCGATGCAGGCTCTTCGCGTCGTCCTCCTTGACGCGCCACGGGCCAGGCGTGGCCATCGCGAGGCGTGTCTCGATGGCACCGAGATTCATCGGCTCCTTGTGGATAAGACTGTTAGACCTTACGAAGTTGAACATTTCCTCGAAGTGAAACGTATCGTCGTTGCTCATGGCTTTCTTCCTCTCTGTGCAAGCAGGGCTTGCTGGTTGTCGTATTCCTCGAGCAGCCCGTCACGGTTGCCACCCTTGGCACGCTGATGCTTGATCGGGTCGAGGTCAAGGCTCATGGTCGTCCTCGGGATCGATGGGGAGGGCTTCGGACATGCGGTGCGCGTGATCGGCTGCAGCCCTGTACGCGAGCATCCGGTGCATGCTCCCGCGCTCTATCGCGCGTGCGGCGTTCTCCTGCACACCGTTGACGGGGTTCCGCAGCACGCGCGCGCAGCGTTCCACCTCCTCGAACGATTGGTCTGCCTGCACGTTGGCCCACGCGGCGAACGAGAGCAGCCCGTCACGGTTGCCGCGCTGGTAGGCGTCGGACGGCACCGCGCGCTCTAGGATGTCCGCCGCGCGCAGTAGGGCAAGCTCGATCTCGCCGTTGACCTCGTTGTAGCGGAAGGCTTCGGCGCGAAGCCACTCCACCGCGGCCTCCCGCTCGCGGATCTGCTCGATCAAGCGGTCGCGCTCGATAACGAGTGATGTGACGCTCTCTCGGGCCATCTTGGCGTCCTCCTCAAGGAAGTGAACATCTTCGAGCAGGCGATAGATCTTGCCGATGAGTGCAGAGAGCGCGATGTCGGCACTCTTGCGCCTGGACATCATCGTGTCGGAGCTGATGGAGGCACGCACGAACGCCCCCCACTCCTCGATGTCGTCCGACGCATCGCTCACGGCTTCTTCATCCTGGCCTTCTGCGCCCGCAGCTCCTTGCGTGCAGCACCGAGATCGCTCTCCGCGTCGTACAGTTCCTGCGAGAGGCGTTCCACCTCACCCTCGAGCCTGCTGACTTCTTCCTCCCACTCCGCGATGCGCTCGGGTAGCCGCCGGTCATGCCACCACGCGCATACCTCGCAGGAATGGGTGAGGATGCGGTTCTCGATCTCCAACGCCGCGTCACGGCTTGCCTGCGGAACCTTCACCGCCGATTCATGGGTCAGCGAGGCGTAGTCGATGACCTGGCACACATCGCGCAGCATGTCGCGCACGGCGACCGCGCACAGGGGCCACTCCTTCCACGACAGGACGGCGGACGAGCCGGTGCCGACATGCGTGATCGAGTGCGTGACCTTGCCCTCGTCCTCGATGAACGTGACAGCCAGCCCAGGCGCAGCGGCGTGCTTCAGCCCGTCCTGTACCTGCAGGCCATACCGCAGCCGCACGGCAACAGGCTCCACCCTCCATCCCGCTTCTGCCCAGCTCGGGTGCATCATATCCTTGCTCATGTCTTCTCCTGTGATGTGAGTCGCTCTCGTTCCATCGCCGCGCCCTCGCGCGCAGACATCGTCGTCGCCGCACTCGCAGTACCGGCGACCCATCCGATCGTGCGCCGACCGGATGGCACGCAGGTTCTCGATGTGATCGAGGAGATCCCACCAGTCTTCCTCCTGCACTTCGAGGTAGCCGATACGCTCGACCGTGCGCGCCTTGATCGCGCTGATGTCGGGTATCTTCACGGCCCTTCCGGTGCTGGCGGGGTCGGGTGGTTGATGAGGTACTGCGCCTCCAGCAGAACATCGGAAAGAACCTGTGCCGCGAGACGGTACGGGAACCCCATGCTCGCGTCCGAGGCCATCCCCTCGATGCGCTCGGCCTTCGCGGTGTAGGAGAGCTTGCTCTTGCGAAGGAAGGACAGTACCTCTCGCAGCGCAGCGACGTAGCCACGCTCGTAGCCCTCCGTCATCTGCAGCGGGATCGTCGGCATCGGCGCAGCAAGGATCTCACGCGCGAGCAGGCCCGCGTCCTCCGTCGCGCAGTCACCCCGGTTGTCGCTCTCCAGGCACATGACCAGCGTCCCCACGGGGCCGATGTGCCCGCCATCTCCGGTATCCTGCAGCAGGAGACGGAACGGATGCCCCCGGTAGTTGGTGGCGACGAACTCGGTAAGGTACGGCAGTACATCCTTGACCGCATCCGCGTCCACGCGGAACCATGCGCTCAAGGGGCGCAGGTTCGTCCCCGCGTCGATCTGAACCACCCGCACGCCGCGGATGCTGCTCAACGCATCGTGAAGAACTTCCGTCATGCTTCCACCCTGTTTTCTGCATCGGCAGGCTCGAACGGACGGTCACACCACACGCACGACGTTGGCGTATCATGCAGCCCGAGCGACCATTCCCCGCACGACAAGCAGAGACGGTCGTCCTCGCAGTAGCAGCCGCACACATCCCAATCCACATCGTGTACGAGGCACCGCACGCCGCTTTCCGTGCTGAACTCATCCCGCGTGAACGCAGAAGCTGGCCTGGGGACTTGCTGATCCTTGTTCACGACGATGTCTCCTCACCCCGCGTATCCCCGGTGTTGTCCGGCGACAAGTCCAGCGACCACACGCTGGGACGCTCCCGCCAGTTCGACAGGACATGGCGGCGTAGACCACCGGATCCGCGCACCGTGATCATCCAGTACGTCTCGAGGAGGTAGTCGTCCTCCTCGACCTCCAGGCCGATCTGCTCCAGTTCACGCCGTACAAACTCAGCGACTAAACCCTCCTTGCGCGATGGGCTAGGGATCGCGCACAGAGCCGCAAAATTGTCATTTAGTCGCCGGCACTCGAGCTCCGAGGCGCGCCGCATCGAATACGAATCAGGCCGAACGA
>RGBZ01000121.1 GCA_009919365.1 bacterium | reverse complement strand
CCCTCGGTGCCTATCTGGCGGGCTCGATCCCCTTCGGCCTGATCGTGGCGCGCCTCACCGGAGGCGCCGATCCCCGCTCTGTCGGCTCGGGCCGCACAGGCGGCACGAACGCCCTACGCGCGCTCGGTCGTCGCCGCGCCGCCGTGGTCTCTGCGGGCGACATTCTGAAGGGGACCCTCCCCGTTCTCGCCGTGCGCAGTCTCGCCGCCTCGACCGGCGACGGCGCTGGCGCCTGGTGGGAGGTGGTCGCGGCGCTCTTTGCGGTGATCGGCTCGACCCGTTCGATTTGGGTCGGTTTCAAGGGTGGTCGTGGCATTGCTACTGGCTTCGGCACTGCACTCGCCATTGCGCCCGCCGCCCTCGCCGCCGCTGCTCCGTTCTTCTTCATCCTGATCTGGCGCACGCGGCTCGTCTCGCTCGGTTCAATCACCGCCGCAGCCGCATTCACGCCGATCTTGATTGTCGCCAGCGCCGTTTCGCCAGCTGGCCTTGATCTTGGACCTGCACTGGTGTGGCTCGCCCACGCCGACAACATCGCGCGACTGCGCGCCGGGACCGAGCGCACCTTTGACACGGGGATGCTGCAGCGCGACTAGTGCGTTATCTGGAACGGATCAGTTTCACCACGATGTAGATCGTCGCCAGCACCAGAACGATTGCGACAATCGGCAGGCTACGAACCGCTGAACCGATCGGTGGTACCAGCGCGCTGATCTCTTGCAGAATCAGCACGGCAGCACCTGCGGCGAGGGCCGCAGCCGTTGCGGAGCGGAACGGACGTGTGGGCTGACTCACTGCGCCAGGGTGTCGGCGTCGCGCGGTAGGTCAAGTGGTGCAACGAGGAGTTCGCCAACGAGCTTGCGCGATGTTTCGCTAAGGAGCGTGATCAGTGGGCGGTGGAGCGTGATGGTTACATCGGCCCCAGGTGCACCGCGGCGTCGGCTCCCCGTCTCTGGGTCTAGCCCGACCGGCGCGGTGATCGCAAGGCAGGGAACTCCGGCGGCACGGGCGCGAATCACCAGATCAATCCCTGCCTGTGTTGGCGCGGGCGGAACGATCGCATCGGTGGAACCGCCGAGCGCCTCCATCACCAGGGCAACATCTTCTATCCCTGCACGGAAGTGCGCCGCCTCGCGCATGTCAGGCACGCGGAAGCGTCGTGCATTCGTGAGTGACTCAAGTCGATCCCAGGCGGCCGATGCTGCGGCGTGCTCGGGACGCGCGCGAGTGCCGCAGAGCGCCACAACAATCGGTGTACCGCTTGCAGCGATGCGTAAGCCAGCCTCAAGGGCGAGGGCCGACTCTGCGCCGGAACCAGCAAGAATGAAGACAGGTGCACCAGGGGCGGCAGCACCGGATTCAATGCGACCTTTGGCGAGCGCTCGCGCGAGCTCGGCGATCGCGTCGCCACCACTCGCGAGCAGTTGTTCGGAGGTGTGTCCAAGTCGCAGCGCCTTCGCCTCAATCCCCCGCATTGCCGCCATCGAAACGGCGGCGAGATCGCGTTGCTTACGCCAACGTGTGGCAACGGGCGCAACCCACGCCGAAATCTGCTCAGGGCTCATTACGCCGCGCACGCTGGGTCGGGAGGGTCGCTTCAACATGAGTAGAGGATAGACGTGTGGCTAGCCGGTGTTGCGCAGGCCGGCGGCGACCCCGCTGACCGTGAGGCGAACGAGGTGTGAGAGCTCGGCACGCTGCCCCTCATCTGTGGCGCCGCGCAGCGCGCGAAGGAGTTGCACCTGAACGCGCGAGAGGGCATTCACCTCGGGGGCACGACCCTCAATAGAGGCTCGTAGTTCTGGGTCGCTGGCAAGCAGTTCATCGGAGCCTGCGATACGTCGCAGCGCCTCGCCCGCGGCGGTGCGCTCAGCCACGATCGTTGACCACACCCTCGTTGCGTCGGCGTCACTTCCGGCGCCACCAAGCGCCGCAAACTCTTCGGCAACCTCAGGAGCCGACTTCGCCAAGATCATCGCGGCGTTGTCGACGATCGACTGGAAGAAGGGCCAGCGTTGATACGCATCGCGCAGCGTGGCCGTAGCCGCCGCGTCGTCGAGTGTGGTGTGCAGCGCACCGAGTCCGTACCAACCGGGGAGATTCACGCGCGCCTGACTCCACGAGAAGACCCACGGAATCGCTCGCAAACTGGTGAGGCCTGAGCCGCCCTTCGCCGCTCCCCCGCGCACTGCAGGACGTGAGCCGAGGTTCAACCCGCCCAGTTCCGCGATCGGGGTGGCGGCGCGGAAGAACGTCTCAAATGCGGGATCGTTCGGGATCAGTTGCTGATAGGTCTTGCGCGCTGCTTGGGCCACTGCACCAACGGCGGGGGCAAACTCCCCCTCCCACTCCGCACGTCGCTGCTCGGCGAGCGGGCTGCGCATGGTGAGCAGCGCCGAGATGATCTGCTCCGCCTCACTAAAGGCGATGGCGGGGTCGGCATAACGCGATGCGATCACCTCACCCTGCTCTGTCACCTTGAATCCACCGCGCAGGCCGGCCGGGTGTTGCCCCAAGATCGCGCGATGCGTTGGGCCACCACCACGACCAATTGCTCCACCGCGTCCGTGGCCGATTCCAGCAGCGGCACAATGTCGACCTTCGGCGCGCCGGCTGCAGCGCCAGACGTAAGTTCGGAGCCGATGCGTTGATCCTCTGCCCAGGCAAAGAGCGCCAAGAGCTCGTGCAGATCTTCAACTCCTTCGAAGCCGCTAATCACGTAACGGCCAAGGCTCTCCTCGCCGTGCGTGCGCTGGATCTCTGCGGCTACTCGAATCGTTGCTAAAACCTCACCAACGGTCACACCGGGAACGGCTTCATGAGCCAGTACGCTCGTAACCTTGGCTGGCTCTAGCGCGGTGCGTTCGCTCGGCTTTCCTAGCTCGGCGGTGAGATGCGTGGCGGCGGCGTGATGCGCTCCACGCGCCTGGCGGATCTCCATCATGGCGAAGTGGAAGCCGAAGGCTTCGAC
>RGBZ01000013.1 GCA_009919365.1 bacterium | reverse complement strand
CGAGTCAAACGACGGTTCGGCAGAGTGCGTGGTTGAAGAGCGTGACGCCAGCGAAGAGCAGCGCGCCATCGGCACCGTCAATGCCGGACTCTACGCAGTTGACCGAGCGTGGCTCGAGAAGGCGCTCGGCGCGATTACGCCATCTAAGGCAAGCGGCGAGCTCTATCTCACCGACCTGATTGCCGCCGCACACGCCGCCGGCACACCTGCGCCTATCGTCTACGGCCCTGAGATTGAACTTGAAGGGGTGAACGACCGGCACCAGTTCGCCAATGTCGCAGCCGCGCTCCGTGAACGCATCAACGAAGGACATCTTGACCGAGGGGTCGCACTGATTGACCCAACCACTGCATGGATCGACGTCAAGGTCGAGATTGCCGCTGATGCAGTGATTGAGCCAGGCGTGACGCTTCTCGGGGCAACGCGCATCGGAGCGCGCACTCGGATTGGGAGTGGCTCGCGGATTGAGGCGACCACTATTGGTGAGGATTGCATCGTGCGCTCTTCGGCGATTGAGGGTTCCAGCATCGCATCGCACGTCGACGTTGGGCCGTTTGCTATCGGCGCGGGGACCATCACGGCAAACTACAACGGGGTACGGAAGGTCCGGACCGTCATCGGCGCGGACGCGTTCACCGGCGTGGGCACACTGATCGTGGCTCCTGCCAGCATCGGAATTGGAGCGCAAACGGGGGCCGGCACGGTGGTGCTTGCGGATATCCCTGATGGTTGTACAGCGGTTGGCGTTCCGGCTCGAATCATTAGGGAGGCGTAACGGTGCTTGGCTCAGACATTCTGATCATTCTTCTTCTAATCCTGATTAATGGATTCTTTGTTGCAGCAGAGATCGCCTTCGTCTCTGTGCGCCGCACACGGCTCGATGAGCTCGCTGAGGCTGGCGATCGCCGCGCCAAACGTGCCCAGGTCCTCATGCGCGACCCAGGACGCTTCCTGGCCGTAATCCAGGTTGCAATCACCTTCCTTGGGGCGCTCGCCTCCGCCGTTGCGGCAGTGAGCATTGTGACCGTCGTGTCTGAGCCACTGCGCCAGGTCACGTTCCTTGCGGGCTATGCCGACACGATTGCCCTGCTTCTTGTGACCTCTATCGTTGCGATTGTCTCGATCGTTCTTGGCGAACTGATCCCGAAGGGGCTGGCCCTCGGCAATCCCGATCGCATCGCCCTCACCGTCTCCGGTCCGATCACCCTCTTTGCCAAGATCGTCAGCCCCTTGGTGGCGGTGCTCGTCGCGCTTACCAAGCTCATCTCAAAACCTTTTGGAATTGATCCAACCCGTACCCCGGAGCTCTCCGCCGCAGAGATTCGCCTCATCGTGGAGCAGGGGAGTCAGCAGGGTGTGCTTGAGGCGGAAGAGGAGCAGATGATCAGTGCGGTGATGTCGCTCAGCGACTCCAAGCTGCACGAAGTCATGGTGCCGCGAATCGACATTGCGGCGATTGACCAAGAGGCAAGTTTTGATGATGCGGTCACGCTCGTCCTTACTGAGGGGCATAGCCGCACGCCACTCTATAAGGATTCGGTCGACCACATTGTCGGCATCCTGTACGCGAAGGACCTGCTGCGAATCATCGCGGCGGGTGGACCTCGCCCTCGGTTGCGCGACATCATGCGTCCTGCCCTCTTCGTTCCAGAGTCACAGGCGGTTGATGATTTGCTCAACGAGCTACAGCGTCGCCGCGTACATATGGCGATCGTGCTTGACGAGTACGGTGGCACAGCGGGCCTGGTGACGATTGAGGACCTGCTAGAAGAGATCGTCGGAGAGATTCAGGACGAGTTTGACGAGGAGGAGCCGATGAAGGTAATCCTTCGCGACGGTGAAGCCATCCTTGATGGGCGGGCCGACATTGACGAAATGGGCGAGCTGATCGATCCCGCGCTGGAGCTTGAGGATGACGAGGAGTACGACACCGTGGGTGGATTCGTCTACCACCGCATCGGTCGAGTTCCAGTTGTTGGTGACACGGTAGCGGTTGACCCCTTCAAGATTACGGTGATCAAGGTGACAGGGCGCCGCGTGGGCAAGGTACGCGTCACCTGGGATGCTGGGGCCCAGAAACCCGTCGCCGATTAGGCGGAGATCACCCGGTCGATAATCTCTTCGAGTTTCGCCACAGCGCGCGGGTTCAACTGCGACAGGCTGCGGATCTCGCTGATGGCCTTAGCGCGCCACTCCTGCGCCTTCAGTCGGGTGTACTCACGCGATCCGGTGCGCTCAAGGACCGCCAAGCCTGAAGCGACTGACTCAGCGCCGGGATTTTCCTCGGCGTAGAGGCTGGTCAGCACCGCGCGGTCGGCGGGGCTGGCCTGCTCCATGGCATGAAGGACGGGGAGCGTCTTCTTGTGGCGGGCGAGATCGGAGGCCTCTTTCCCGGTGGCCGCCTCATCGCCCCAGATGCCGAGCAGATCGTCGTTGATTTGGAAAGCGAGCCCGAGCGCCCAGCCGAAGTTGCGGAATCGGCGAATCACCTCGTCATCGTCGCTGGCAAGAATTGCTCCAGACTCGACGGACCCAGAGATCAGGGCCGCGGTCTTGCGGCCAATCATTTCAAAGTAGTGCTCAACGCTCTGCATCTCTGTGCGAGCGCTCGCGGCGATGTCGATGAATTGCCCCTCACAGAGGCGGAGACACGTTTCGTCGTAGAGCTTCATCAAGCGGATGACCTTGCTTTCGGAGAAGCCGAGTGCGGTCAGATGGTGCAGCGCCACGCGGCTGATCGTGAAGAGCGCGTCACCAGTGTTGATTGCCTGTGGTACGCCGTCGCGCACCCAGAGGGTTGGTCGGCCGCGTCGCTCGGCGTCACCATCCTCAATGTCGTCATGTACGAGTGAGAAGTTGTGCCCGAGCTCTACTGCTGCGGCACCAGGGAGCGCGCGATCCCAGTCTGGCGAGATTGAGGCATAAGCGAGGAGCCCGAGGAGAGGGCGCATGCGCTTGCCGGGTCGCGCTGCAGGATCGGCGTAGCCTAGGTGGTAGCGAATCTGTTCGTACATGGGTGCCGTAATCGGCTCCTCCCATTCGGCGAGCAGGGCAAGGATGGTGCGATCCGTTGCCGCAACTAGTTCGTCGAGATTCAGGCTCAGGAGGTCTCCCGCCGCCTCTTGTTGCTGCTCGCTCACGCGCCCCCCTTACCTTTTGCGCGGCGCGTTTGAACGCGGCGCGGTGATAGGGCAATGCTACCCTGCGCATCATGCCTGCACGTCAAAGCGTGCTCACCCTACTCTCGGCAACACGCGGTAAGTTCAAGGCGATCGCGAAGGGGGTTCGCAAACCGACCAGCCGCCTCGGCGGAGGCGTAGAGCCCTTCGCTGAGCTTGACCTTGCCCTGATCACCGGTCGGACCTTCGATACAGTCACCCAGGTACGCAGCGTTCGGGTGTGGCTCGGACTTCGCAGCAGGCTCGGAAGTGCGGCGGTTGCCTGGTACGTCGCGGAGTTGGTCGAACGCGCAACGAGTGACGAGCAACCGGAGCCTGAGCTCTATGAGCTGCTCCTCCATGCCTGGGACCTGCTCGAGGCGGGTGCGCCAGATGCCCTGGTCGCGCGTTGGGCTGAACTCGCCCTCCTTGACGCCGCTGGGCAAGGCCCAGAGCTCGATGTTTGCTTGGAGTGCGGGAGGGCGCCCGTTGCGGGCGAGGCGCTCCGCTGGGATGAGGAGGGTGCCGGCATCCGTTGCGCCGCTCATGCTCTGGGCGGAGCGTTCTCTAGCGATGCGTTGCGACTGATGCGCGCGCTCCGGCGCTTTGCACCTGAGGAGCTTGTTGCGCTCACGCTGCCGCCTGTACCGCTTCGAGAGGTGAGCTGGGCGCTGCGTGGTGCCGTGCATATGCTCTTCGGCGCGGAGCCGAAGAGTCGCAGCTTCATGGACGAGGTGTTGGCTCCGTAGACGGTGGAGGAGGCGGCCCCGAGCTAGGCGGCGATGAATCCCGTCGACGTTGCGACGAACCAGATCGCGGCGAGCAGCGCAAGCATTGCGCCATACGTCAGCAAGATGCGCCGTAGGTCGCGGCGCACGATCGGCATCTCTTCGGCGATCTCGGCGGTAAGCCGCGCTGTTGATGCCGCCCGGCTGCCAATGGGCGCTGACGCTCCCGAGATGATGGTTGGTTTCGGGGCTACGAGCGTTGCCTCATACGCGGCCGCAGCGGCCTCTTCAGCGGGGGTGAGACCGCGCTTCGGCGCGTCGGCCTGCGACTTCAGTTTCGGGCGCTGGTCTGGCCGGAAGCGCTTCTCTCGTTTTGCCATAACTCCTCCTTACAGGATCGTTTGCAGAGGATACCCGACCCAGGTCGAGGGGGCGGCGGGGACTGATAGGATGCAGCCGTGGACAGCCAAGTTCTCCTTGCAATCGGCGTCGCCGCGGGGCTCCTCGCCCTGGTCGCCCTCCTCCTCGCCCTCGTCTCCTTGCGCAACCTGCGTCGCATGCGCGCCGATTATGCGGCTCTGGTCGCAGGGAGTGAGGTTCTGACCGCCGAACAGCGCTTCGCCCAAGTCGTCGAGCAGGTTGCTCAACAGGGCGCTTCGTTGCAGGGTGCGGGGGCGCGCCTTAAGGCTCTTGAGGCTGCCGCCCCGGAGAGTCTGAGTCGGATGGGCCTCATTCAATTCCAAGCATTTGAAGATGTTGGCGGCGGCCAGAGCTCCGCCTTGGCGCTGCTTGATGCAGTGGGGAGTGGCGTCGTCATCACCGCGCTGCATGCACGAGTCGGCACCCGCATCTATGTCAAGCGCGTCATTGAGGGTCGGGGCGAGGGGACCCTTGGCGAAGAGGAGTTGGCGGCAATCGCTGCCGCTTTGGCACAGCCCGCCTACAGCGCTCCACAACGGTGAAGTCGCGCGCCGCGGGGGCGGGCGAGCGTGAAGGGGGATCACAGATCCCCGTCTGGTCAGGGATCAAGCCAAAGCGACCCACGGCACCGAATCCCACGATTGCGCACCTTGTCGATGATTTAAACGACGAACAGTTTGCCGCCGTCACACACGGCGAGGGGCCTCTCCTCGTTGTTGCTGGTGCGGGCACAGGGAAAACGCAAGTCATCACACGTCGCGTGGCTTGGCTCATCGCCGAGAAGCGTGCCGAGCCGGAAGAGATCTTGGCACTCACGTTTACGGAGCGCGCGGCAGAGGAGATGCAAGGGCGAGTCGACCGCCTCGTCCCCTACGGCTACGCCACAACTCCAATCAAGACCTTCCACGCCTGGGGCGATGAGCTGCTTCGCGCAAACGCCCATCGGCTCGGCCTCTCTGGCGAGCTGCGCGTGTTGGGTCGTGCCGAGGTCGTCCTCTTGCTTCGCGAACATCTATTTGAGCTCGGGCTCAAGCGATTCTTGCCGCTTGGGGACCCAACGCGATTCCTCGGTGATATCGCCGGCTACTTTTCGCGCGCCAAGGATGAGGCACTCGGTCCCGATGAGATTCAGAGGTTCGCGGCAGATCTTCAGGCACGCGGGGCCGAGGCGCGCGACGCAGCATCGTCCACCGCCGATCTTGAACTCCAGCGGAACCTTGCCTCGTATGCCGACGCCGTGGAACTGCTCGCCATCGAGCATGGGGAGATCAGCGTCGCACTACGTACCTACCGTACGATCCTGAACGAGCGGGGCCTGCTCGATTTTGGCGATCAGGTGTTACGCGCCTATGAGCTGCTGCGCGACGACCCCCTTGTTGCCGCACGAGCACGGGAGCAGCACCGCTGGATCTTGGTGGACGAGTATCAAGATACGAATCGGCTGCAAGGTGCTCTGGTTGACCTCCTCTCAGACGGGCGGCGCAATCTCACCGTCGTTGGCGATGATGATCAATCGATCTATCGCTTTCGTGGTGCAGCGATCAGCAACATTCTGAACTTCACCGAGCGGTACCCCGACGCAAGCAAGGTGGTTTTGACGAAGAACTATCGCAGCACCAGTTCCGTACTTACCGTTGCGCGACGTCTGATTCGCTTTAATGATCCGGAGCGGCTCGAAGTTCGCCTCGGCATTTCAAAGGAGCTGACGCCTGAGGGGATGCCTGGCGATGCGCCCCCGGTCACCTTCCGCCGATTCCGCACTACGGCGAACGAGGCGGATTGGATCGCTGCGGAGATCCGCGACTCCATCGCGGGTGGGCGGCGTGCTCGGGATCACGCGGTGCTCGTGCGGGCAAACGTGGATAGCGTCGAGGTTGGCCGCAGCCTCAACATGCTCGGGATTCCATGGCGTTCGAGCGGTGCCGCGGGTCTGTACGATCGTCCCGAGGTACGCCTCCTCTTGGCAGGGTTGCGCCATGCCGCCGACCCAGATGCTGCGGCGCCACTCTTCTTGATTGCCGCTGAGTCGCGCTTCAAGGTGCCCCCGACAGTCCTGGCCGCGGCAGTGGGAAAGTCGCGCCGGGATCACACCTCGCTGCGCGAGAGCCTCGCAGCAGTTGGGGCGGGGCACGAGGCCACTGAACGGCTCCTGGAACGTCTCGCTGGCGTAGTGCAGGAGAGCGTTGAGCGCACCAGCGGCGAGGTGCTCTACCGCTGGCTGCGCGAATCGGGTCTGTTGGCGGAACTCACTCGGGAGGCAACACCTGAGTCCGACGAACGGATCCGCAACATCGGACGCCTCTTCGATGTGGTGCGTTCCCGTAGTCGTCTGCTGGAGCTTGATCGCGCGCCGTTCCTGGTGCGCTACTTAGAGGAGCTCGGTGAGGCGGGGGATGATCCGTCGGCCGCCGATGTCGATCCTGATCTTGACGCTGTCGCGCTCCTTACCATTCACCAATCCAAGGGTCTGGAGTTTCCCGTCGTCTTTGCCGCAAATCTTGTGGAGGGTCGCTTCCCAGCCAAGGGCCGACCGCCGCGCCTCGCGCTTGCTGCAGAGCTTGGCGGCTCCGATGATGTTGTGCCGCGCGACCCCCGCGCCCCAGAGGGGCCAAACGAGGCAGATGAAGAGGCGCTGCGTGAGGAGCGACGACTCGCCTACGTTGCGCTGACGCGAGCCTGCGAACGTTTAGCCCTTACCGCAGCAGAGCGGAGCAGCGGCGGTGTACGGCCACGTAAGGTCAGCAGATTCGTTGCGGAGGCACTCGACCTCACCCGCGAGCAGCTCGAAGAGTTCCCGCTTACAGGCGAACCAGCATCAACAATTGATGGGCTCGCAGTTGTTGCCCCACCACTCCCGGTGCTCCCCACACGAGAACCTGGGGCGGGGGAGAGCACGCCACTCACTCTCAGCTTCACGGCGATCGAAGCCTTCCTCGCCTGCCCGCTGCGCTACCACTATCAGCAGCGCCTCCGTATTCCGCTGCCGCCACATCACTCCGCAACCTATGGCGCAGCCATGCACGCCGCCGTCGCCGAGTTTCATCGCGGACAGATGGCGGGTTCACCTCCGCAACTCGACGAGCTCTACGCCGCACTGGATCGCAGTTGGCAGAGCGCGGGCTTCCTCTCCCGTAGCCACGAAGAGGCCCGCCACACAGCGGCACAAGAGGCGATTGCTCAATTCCGCAGCGAAGAGATCGCAAGGGGTCACGCGCCCGCATACGTTGAGAAAGACTTCTCGTTTGAGTTAGGTGGGCACAAGATTCGCGGCCGTTGGGATCGGGTTGATGTGCAGCCACTCCCGCCGGAGGGTCGCAGCGCGCCGATCCCAACCATCGATGTTCCGGGCGACGTCGTTCGTCCCACGTTGCCGCTTGGAGACGACGAGTGGGTGGTCGTAAGCGATTACAAGACGGGCGGGCGCGATGATGACGAGGCGAGCAGGAAGCGGGCGAAAGAGTCACTCCAGCTGCAGCTGTACGCGCTAGCCTGGCGCGCTGCGACGGGGCGTCTCCCCGACGAGGTGAGCCTGCGCTTCCTCGACACTGGTCGCGTTGCCACCGTACCAGTTGAGCCGAAACGAATCGTGAAGGCACGTGAGCTCATCGTGGTGGCAGCAGAGGGGATTCTCGGTGGCGTCATGGAGCCAAAGCCCGAGCTGATGACCTGCACCTACTGTTCGTACCGTGAACTCTGCCCAGCCTCAAAGGCACCAGCTGGGCGGCCTGCATGACTCTCCGTGATGGTGAGCGGCGGGCCGCTGCCGAGCAGCTTGAGCTACCGCTCGGTCAACAGCCCGCAACACCGTTTGCGGGGAAGGTGCTGCGTGCGGCCGCATCGGCACCGACCCCGCCGCGAATTCCCGCCGGCGATCAGCGCCTGATTCGCGCTCTCGGCATTGGCGCGCTCGTCTCTGCACTAGTCACCATCGGTGGGGCGCTCACCATTGATCCGATTGCTGAACAGATCCGTGCCCTCGCGGTAGCGGGTGCGCTGGCGCTCACTGTCGCGCTCGGGCTCACCTCGCTCCTCCTACTTCGGTCGTTTCAGAAGCATCCAGGGGTGTGGCGTGTGCGCCGGCGACGGAGCCTGCGTCGAGGACTGTTCGCGGGGTCGCTCATCGGTGGGTATCTCGCGCTCCGAATCATTGGCCTCGGCGGACCGACCGGGCTCCTCATTGCAGTGTTGCTCGTGGTCGTGGCGGAGGCAGCCATCTCGCGGAGTGAGATCGACACGGTCTAACCTTCAAATCTGCCCTGTGGGCGGTGTAGGATTGGTATGCGCCCTGCTGGACGTTGGCTCGCACCGGCGGCGCATCTGAGCGAGATGGTGATCAACATGAGCCCGAGCACCCCACCCTTTGCCGACTCCCTTGCCGCGCTTGGCTGGAACGGCACACCAGAGCAGCGCGATCCTCTCGATCGTCCGTCGTATGTCGGGCCGGTCAGCTTCTCCCAACTCCCATGGGTTGAGGATGTCGCGGAGATCCGCCGTCGCAAGGCGGATATCGCCATCATCGGCGCACCGTTTGATGACGCGGTCACCCATCGTCCAGGCACACGGTTTGGCCCACGTGCGATTCGCGAGGCGCAATACCAGACCGGTACCCTGCACTCGCTGCAGGTTGGCGTCGAGCCGTTTACGGCACTGACCGCCGTTGACGCTGGTGATGCTCAGGTTTACCCAGGGCGCCTTGAGCACGGCCACGGCGCCATCTACCGCAAGGTCCGCGAAGTTGCCGAGACGGGTGCGATCCCGATCGTGCTCGGCGGCGATCACTCCATCACCTGGCCAAACGCGACCGCAATTGCTGAGATGCGTTGGCCGCAACGCATCGGCATCCTGCACTTTGATGCCCACGCCGACGCTTCCATTGATGGGTACGGCTCGCTCCACAGTCACGGATCTCCAATGCGCCGCCTAATTGAGTCTGGCGCGGTGCTCGGAAAGAACTTTGTGCAGGTTGGCCTGCGCGGCTACTTCCCCGACACCGAGACGCTCGGCTGGATGCGCGAGCACGGCATGCGCAGCCACTTCATGACCGAGATCGAGGAACGCGGTTCAGAGGCGGTCATTGCGACCGCTATCGCTGAGGCGCTCGACGGCCCCGACGCGATCTGGATCAGCCTCGACATTGATGTGGTTGATCCGGGCTTGGCGCCGGGTACGGGCACTCCAGAGCCAGGGGGGATGCTCTCGCGCGAGCTGCTCCGCGGACTCCGGCAGATTGCGGCCCAGGTCCCGATCGCTGGAATGGACATTGTTGAGGTTTCACCACCCTATGACTGGGCGGAATCAACGGCGATGATCGCAAACCGTGCCGCCCTTGAAGTCATTAGCGCGCTGGCAAAGCGCAAGGAGTCCGGCGAAACGATTCGTTGGGAACCCTCCCGCTGAAGGAAACCGCATCAAGCCGACGGCGACTTGGCCTATTGGCGGAAGGTGGCGGGGGAGTCGTCCGGTCCAATCCTAGAGATTGGCTGCGGTGCCGGACGCGTCTTGACCACTCTTGGCCTCAGCGAACGGCGGCTGATCGGCATTGATCTCAATGTGTCTGCCCTCACGCTGGCCGCGGAGCGCGCCCCCGCGGCCGAATGGATCTGCGCCGATGGGCGAACCTGGCGTCGCGACGACACCGCTGCCAGCCTGGTGATTCTCAGCGGCGATCTGCTCTCACTCATTACCGCGCCTGATGACCTGGAAGCCCTGTTGCGAACTGCAGAGATACACTGCGCGCCTGGTGGACAGGTGGGGATTGATGCCACCCTGATGGATCCGCGACTGTTTGCGGATGAGGTTGAGGGTGAATGGAGCGTTGATCTGGAGCGCGCGGACGAAGATTTCGCCACGATGCGGCGTGAAAGCCGTATTGCCCCAGATCCCCACGCGCGAGCCAACACCGTCCTGCTTGAGATCCGGCATCGGGCGGTTGGGGCCGATGGTCGGCTCACTGCGATCTACCCAGACCGCGCTCCATTCGCGATTCGCGCCTGGCAGCCAGATGAAGTGCGAACGATCGTGGCCGCGGCCGGTCTGCAGGTTGTGAGGGTTGGCGCCGACGATCGGCTGCGTTGGCTGCTACGGTCAGCCCATGAGTGACCCACGCCCGATCGGCCTCTTTGATTCAGGGATCGGTGGGCTCGCCGTTCTACGCGAAGTGCAGGCGCGCCTTCCGGCTGAATCTACGATCTACATCGGTGATAGCGCACGCCATCCCTACGGCACCCGCAGCGATGCTGAGGTACGGACCTTTGCTGAAGAGCTCAGCGACGAGCTGGTCGCGCGCGGCGTCAAGGCGATCATCATTGCCTGCAATACCGCAACGGCTGTCGCGCTCGAGCATCTTCGCCAGCGCCATCCATCAACGCCAATCATTGGCGTGATCCGACCAGGGGCGGCAGCCGCAGCGTTGGCGACGCGTACGGGCCGCGTCGGCGTGCTGGCGACCGTGGCAACCGTTCGTTCGCGTGCCTACTTCGCCGCCATCAAGGATGAGAACCCAGGTACACGGGTGATCGAGCGAGCCGCTTCGGAACTCGTTCCGCTCATTGAGTCAGGGCTCACGAATACGAAAGAGATGCGCGATGCAATTCACGCGGCGATTGATCCGTTTCTTGCGGGCGACCCGGGCGAGCGCATCGACACACTGCTTCTTGGCTGCACACACTTCCCCCTGATTCGAGGAGCCATTGACGAGGCGCTCGGCGCACCAATCGCCGTTGTGGACTCGGCGGCAGCGACGGCAAGCTTCCTCCAAGAGATCATCGCGGTGAACGGACTGGAGGCACCAGGGTCAAGCCGTGGAACGGCAGCAGATCCCGGTCATCTTGGGCACACCGCACCGACATCAGCTCCAGTAGTCCCTGCGCATCAGATCTTCACGACGGGGGATCCTGCGGTGGTTGATGCACTTGCTATCCGCCTCTTTGGTGAGGCCGCGCCGCGCACGCAGCAGATAACGTTGGGTTCGAACCTCGGCTAGCGGCGCTCCAGCGACGGAAGGATGGCGCGCACAATCTCGGCGGCGTTCTTCGAAGCAAGCGCGAGATACTCCCAGAAACTGAGCGATGCCTCACCGTCTCCAGCGTCGCTCACGCTGCGGATGACGAGCCACGGGATGCCGTGCGTGCGAGCGGCATAGGCGATCGCCGCCCCCTCCATCTCCACAAGGTCTGCTCCACTACGGATGGAGATCGCATCGCGCACCTTCTGGTCGGCAACGAACCAGTCGCCCGTGGCGATGCGACCTCGACGAAGGTTGATCCCAAGGCGTTCCGTGGCTGGTGCTGCGGCATCAAAGGCTGCGGAGACGAGCTCGGGGTCGGCAATCAGCAGTGGGTCGCCTTTCGATGGAATCTCTGCGCCGTAGCCGAAGAGCCGAAAGCCATCAGCCTCTGCAGCCGCAAAGTCGTGCTGCAAAACGCCATCGGCGAGCAGGACGTCGCCCACGCGATACCCCGCGTGCAGGGCGCCGGCGGATCCAACCGAGATCACGCACCGCGGTTGAACGGCCAGGGCGGCGGTGACGGCAACCACCGAGGCGACCTTGCCGACGCCGCAGCGCAGCAGCGCAACTGGGTGTCCGTCGATGCGACCGATGAGCAGGGCCCCCTCCGCAAGTCCGGGTAGTGGGTGGGCAACAAGGTCGGTGGCGAGTGCCTCAAGTGCGGCGCGCTCTTCGCCGAGCGCGGCAGCAATGAGCGTTGGGCCTAAGGGGCGGAGGTGTTGCTGCATAGCGGTAGGATAGCGGTGTGGATCTGCCCGCTGTCACCAATGCTCCCTTGCCGCGACGTCGCAGCTTCTTCACCCTCGCGCTCGCCCTGCTCCTCGCTGCAGCGTGTGGCACGTCGGCCGCGCCGTCGGGGGCCAGCGGCGATCCTACGAGCAGCCCAAGCGCCTCGCTGACCAGCGACACGCGGAGCCCACTGATTCCCGTTGCGGGATACCGCAGCACCCTCACAGCGCTGACCAGCGCGGGCGTTGCGCGCCTCGCTGAAGTCGGCGGGAAACTCCCGATCACGAAGCTCATTCTGATCTCATCAGAGTCCTCGCCCATTCTTGCGACGCTCGGCCTCTCCTCCACCGCAATAGCGTCTCGTTTAACGCTTGTCGCGGACCGCACCGCCCTCAAGGCGGCACTTGCTGCGGATGAGAAGGCGGCTGGGTTCGTGCGACTTGCCGCCATTGAGCCAGCGCTGCGCGCCCTGACGTGGGAGGGGGCTGCGATTGTGGGCGTGGAACACGTTGCCTCACTCGCAGATTGGCCACTCCGTGCTGAACTCCCGGTTGACGCATCCATTCCCGCAGACTGGATCACTGGACCGCTCGCCTACGATCCTGCCACGGCGTGGACCCTGGTTGCCGGTGGCGACATTCTGCTTGACCGCGGCGTTTCTGCCGATGCGAAGCGATCATCGCGCGGCGCAGATTCGCTCTTTGATGGTGGATTTGCCGATATCACCGGAACAACCTGCTGCAGCCAATTCGGTGTGCCGAGGGTAGCGGCGCGTTATGTGAGCGGCGGGGGTGCGAACGGTCTGATGCGTTCACTCTTCAAAAAGGCAGATCTCGCTATTGCCAACCTAGAGTCACCAACGCCCAAGAGGTGGCGCCAGCACAATTCAGGGACGACGTTCACCGGCAATCCCGCACTCCTCCGCGTGCTGAAAGAGGCGGGAATCGATTTCCTGTCACTGGCGAACAACCATATCGGTGATGGCGGTGTGTCGAAAATCCCCGAGACAGTCGCTGCCGTTGCGGCCGCCGGCATGGGTAGCGGAGGAGCGGGGGCAAACCTTGCTGAGGCGCAGCGCCCCTGGCTGACCAACGTCGGGGGCATTAGGGTCGGAATCGTCGCCGTTGACCAGGTCAACCCGAGCACCCACGCTCGGGTAAATCGAGCGGGGAGTGCGCCAATTGGCGAGGTTGAGATGCGTTCCTCGATTGCAGCGGCTCGCGCCGGAGGTGCCGATGTGGTCATCGTCTTCCCGCACTGGGGATTAGAGTTCCAGGCACAACCGACGGCCTCTCAGCGCAGGTTTGCCAAGCGAGCCATTGAGGCGGGCGCAGACATGATCCTCGGATCTCACTCCCACTGGGCGAGTGCAATGGAGATCATCAACGGGAAACCAGTCTTCTACTCGATGGGCAACTTCATCTTTGACCAGAACTGGTCGGTGGAGACGTCGCAAGGGCTTGTTATTGAATCGACATTCAGCGGTTCCCGTCTGGTGAGCACCCGCATGTTGCCGACGGTGATCCTGAAGCAGTCGCAGCCAAACTTTGTCGATATCGCTACCGACGGCGTGCCGATCATCAACCGCGTCTGGAAGGGCTCCAAGGGTCTACCGCGCTGGTAGATCGAGCCTCGTCGCGCTAGGAGTCGAGCGACTCGTTCTTCTCTAAATCCACCACTGCGGTTCGAAGGCCGATAGGCTCGCGCCCTGAGAGGAGCGCCTCAGCAATCGCAAGGTCTGGGTCCTCCTCCTCGCCTTCGTCTGCAGAGCGTGCGCCTGGCGCCTCATGGGCCAGGAGACGCGTCTCGCCCTCTTCCGAGGAGACGCCGACCGCAGCCACCAGACGTGAATCAATGGCGGCGGCGAAGTCATGCTCACGCTCGAGTTCCGCGGCGATCGCCTCAATGAGGGTCTCCTCGGTCGTCATGTGCGAGCGTCAAGCCAATAGCAAGTTCGTCGTCTGCCTCGTGAAGTTCATAGAAGTACACGAGAAGTAGGCTATCACCCCGCGCAGCGCCCCTGCTTGACGCGGATCGGTGAGGCACGGAAACTGGGTTCATGAGGACCCTAATTCGTCGACGCACGAGCACCACGCGCGGTGCCCTGATCTTCCTTGGGCAGGCGCTGATCGTCACGCTCTTCGTGGTGGAGTTCGGCCGAAATCTGATCGGTGTGATTCAGGTAAACACGCGCCTGGCGCAGTTGCGCGACGAGACGGCAGCGCTCCGGGCGAGGGCCGACGCTCTCACCGCTGAGCGGGTGCTCCTTGATGATGCTGCCTTCCTCGAGCTTGTTGCCAGGGGCTACAGCCTCGGATCCACCGTCGAGCGCCCATTCGTCCTAGCGGCGGATGCAGCGCCACTCCCAGTGGATGCGCCA
>RGBZ01000120.1 GCA_009919365.1 bacterium | reverse complement strand
GAGAAGGGCGACGCCGAGAAATCCATTGAAGAGGTGCTCGACGTTGTGCGTCGCTCGATGGGTCGACCAGCACGCAGCGCCACGCCAAAGAGCGGAGCGAGCGACTGAGCCCCGACACATCGCCTCCTGAACGCGCGCCACTCCCTACTGATCCGAGCGCGCTGCCACCGACCGAACGTGAAACGCTGGACGAACTTGCGCGCCAACTCAGCACCGCATCACTTCCATCACTGTCCGAACCAGAGATCGTCGTAGTCACCGCTCACCTGCGACTACTCGACGCATGGAACCCGGCAATCAACCTCACGCGCGTCAGCGATCCGATTGAGCGCGCAACGCGACATCTGCTCGACTCACTTGTCGCGGCTCCGCATATCGAGCGCCTGATTCCCGACGGTCACGGCAAGATCGCCGACCTCGGCTCCGGCGGTGGCTTCCCTGGCATACCGCTGGCAGCGCGTTTGCTCTCGCGTCATGAGGGGCTCTCGATAACCCTGATTGAATCCATCGGCAAGAAGGCGCGCTTTCTTGAAGCGGTTACCGCGGCGAGCGGGCTGGCGCCACGGCTGCGTGTTGCACATGCACGCGCTGAGGAGTTGGCACAAGGTGGTGGTGTTCGTTTCGACGTCATCACTGCACGTGCGATCGCCCCCCTCGGTGAACTAGTCCGATTCGCCGCTCCGCTCCTGACACCGACTGGCTCGCTCTTGGCATGGAAGCGCGCGGGGGTCGAATGGGATGCAGAGTTGGGCGCTGCCGCTTCGTTCATTGGTACCAGTGCAATTGAAGTCACCGAGGTGAACGTGGCTGCATTGGAGGGGGCGCTCCTGCAACCGACCTTGGTGTGGTCGGCGAGGCTACGCACGCCGCGAAGCGAGCACTCTTTGGCCGACCCATCTCCAATGCTGAGGAGGGTGAGCAGCGCCTGAGCCGCAAGCTCGCGTTGCCGATCTTCTCGTCGGACGCCATTTCGTCGAGCGCCTATGCCAGCGAAGAGATCCTTTTGGTTCTCGTTGGCGCCGGTGCGAGCTTCCTCATCTACGGTCCGTTTGTCGCATTAGGGATCGGCCTCCTCCTTGGGATCATTGCTATCAGCTACCGCCAGGTCTGCTTTGGGTTCCCAAATGGTGGTGGCGCATACGCCGTGGCGAAGAGCACGCTGGGCACCTGGCCCGCGCTGATTGCGGGTGCAAGCCTGATCGTCGACTACATCCTCACCGCAGCCGTCAGCACCGCCGCTGGCATCGCCGCAATCACCTCAGCAATACCATCGCTCACGCCGATTAGGCTTGAGCTCGCACTCGGAGCGCTCGTACTTCTCTCCTTTGCAAACCTTCGCGGACTTCGCGAGTCCGGTCGAATCTTCGCGCTGCCGACGTACCTGTTTGTCGCTGGCGCATTTACCGTAATCGGCATTGGCATCTTCAAGATCATCACCGGCGATCCGGCTGTGAACTGGAGCCAAAATGTGGTGATTCAGTCACATGAGACGGCATCAATTCTGTTGCCAATCTTGTTGCTGAAGGCATTTGCACACGGTTCGGTAGCGCTTACGGGAACTGAAGCGATCAGCAATGGTGTTGCCTCATTCAAGAAGCCTGAGGCGAAGAACGCAGCGTCGACCCTTGTTGCAATGGCCGTGCTGCTCGCAACACTGTTCGTGGGAATCTCGTTGGTGGCGTTTGCCTACGGCAAGGTGCCCCAAGAGATCGGCGGTGAGACGCTTCTCTCGCAAGTCGCGCGTACGTCACTCGGGAGCGGGCCGCTCTACGCAATCTTCCAAGTCGCAACAACGGGCATCTTGCTTCTTGCCGCCAACACTGGATTCAACGGCGGTCCACAGCTAACCCGCATCTTGGCTGTTGACGGCTACTTGCCACGTCAGGTCGGTCAACGCAGCGACCGACTCGCCTACGGCGTCGGTATCGTCATTGTCGCGCTCGCAGCTTCGCTTCTCCTCATCGGTACCGACGCTGTGGTGACGCTACTTGTTCCGGCCTACGCCATTGGCGTCTTCATTGGATTCAGCATTAGCCAGGCGGGCATGGTGTTGCACTGGCGTCGACTTCGCAATGAAGGCTGGGTTGGCAAAGCCGTGTTGAACGGCGTTGGAGCAATTGTCACGACCGTCGTTTTGGTCATCATCACAACCTACAAGTTCACCGAAGGTGGCTGGCTCGTCTACGTTGCCATTCCAGTACTAGCAGTCTTGATGAAGATCGTCCGCAACCGTTACGACCTTCACGAACGAGAGCTCTCCATTCGTCCTGGTGTGGTCTTCGACGCGCCGCATCGTCCGCGCCGAATCCTTGCCCCGTTCGGTGAGATCAATCGTTCAACGGTTCGAGCGATTACTCTCGGGCGCATTCTTGAAGCGGAGAATGGTGAGCTCACCGCGATCCGCGTCGTCTTCAGTGATGAAGAAGAGCGCGAGGTACGGACGCGATTTGAGGCGCTCTTCCCAGGTGTACGCCTGGTGACCGTTGACTCCCCGTTCCGCGCCATCGTGCAACCGATCTGTCACTACCTCGACGAGATCGAAACGGAAGATGAGCATCTGCCAGCGGAGCAGCGCCGCATCAACGTGGTGATGATTCCCGAGTACGCCGGCCGGCACTGGTGGGATCGCATCCTGCACAACGGCAACGGGAAGCGCCTGCGCGAGACGTTGCTTGGCCGCCGCAACACGGTGATCCTCGACATTCCGTACCGCCGCGACCTCGAATAGCTCGCGCCACGTTCCTGGCCACCACCGCACCCGCCTGATACGAGGCTACCCCGCGCTCGTGCCTGCCACTCTGTGGATAACTCTCTTGACAATGGTATTGATAAGGTTGTAGCCTGATCGGGTGTTGAAAAGCAGGGGAGCAAGCGTCGATCCAGCACGGCCGGTCTACGTGATCAGCGTGGCTGCGAACTTCGTTTCGGTCCACCCCCGCACCCTGCGCATCTACGAGGAGGAGGGCCTGATCTGCCCCTCCCGCACCGAGTCAAACATTCGCCTCTTCTCTG
>RGBZ01000119.1 GCA_009919365.1 bacterium | reverse complement strand
TCTCGGCAGCTCTTGTAGCGGCGGCAGGGGTACTTCGAGTAAACCGAGAGCGCTCCGTCTAAGCGCACAAACGGAACAGAACGCGCTTGAGGCGACCCCCGCTGGTGCGGGGGTCGCCTCTTGACTAAAGTCGGTGCGATACTGCTGGTCATGAGTAAGCCCGATAACGCCACACTTCCGCTGCCATGGCCTCCGGTGATCGCCGAGGCACGTTCGCCGTTTACCGCCGTGCGCGTTGCATCGCTCATGTTGGGTCGCACTCGTGGAGCGCGCGAACGACTCGCCGACATCGCCGATGCGCTGAACGCAGCACACCTTGATTGGCTCTTTGAGCGTCGCGTGGTGGCTGACGAGCTGCTGCAGCTGCAGGCGAACTGGTTTAGCGATTTCCGCACAACGACCGGTTTCATTGTTGAGGATGGCGATCATGGCCCAGTGGTGACGCTTGAAGATTCGCCGCGCATGACGGGCTGGCTTGAGCGCCAGGTAGCGAAGGCACATGAGGCGTGTCGCGCCGAGTTGAGCGCATTCGCCAAGAGTGACCGCGCTGCGGGCGATCGCTAAGCGCGCATGAAGCGCGACGATCTCGTTCGCCAAACCCAAGACCTGATCGATCAGGGCGATCGCATTGCGCGTGCGCCGTCGCGCGCGGCGCTCAACACCTGGCTCGCCGCAAGCGACGCGCTCTTGTCGTCGGCGTGGGGGCAGATGGATCGCTATCACCAGGCCTGGCTCGACGTGGGGCGCATCGCGCAGCCGCTTCGTGGCCGACAGATCAGCGAGAGTGAGGAGGCCGACGAGGTACGCGCCGTGGTTGCGGCGAAGGGCGCCGTACTGCGCGCCTCACTTGATGCGGTCGAGCGACTCGGCATGCCCTTCCTTGGCGAAACCAAGGCGCGCGCCAAAGATGAGAAGGCTGGCCTTCCCGACCATCTCTTTGAGGCGCCGCACGGCTTAGCTGGTGGCGCGAGTGCGCTGCAGGCGGCCATCGACGCCGCCCGTAAGGCGGCGAGCGAACATGAAGATCACGCCCTCAACCGAAAGCGCACCCCTGCCAAGGGGGAGGGCGACGACCTCTGGTAGCGGGCTCGCCCACGGGGGGCGGTGGTACCCTTACGCACATGAGTCACCCACTGCACGGCGCCCGTCCCCTCGACCGAACCGCAGGGTTCCCGAGCGTCGTTGCGCCACTTACCGCCCAGTGGGAGCAGCTCGCCGGCCGAGCAATCGTCGCTGCGGTTGAGCGTAATCCTGAACTCCGCGACCGCGTTGGCGACATTGGCCTGCGCCACCTGATGCGTGACGCGCAGGTCGTACTCGAGAAGCTTTCGGTGAGCGTTGCCTCGGGCAGCATCAATCCGCTGAAGACCTTCACCGAACATGGCACCCCAACCTGGCGCCGCCGCCGCATCTCTATGGACGACGTCACCGATCTCTACGAGGGCCTGCGCATCGCCGTTGCCACGGTGCTCGCCGGTGAGGCCGCCGCATTTGCCGACCGCGCACTGCTTGAAGGGATCGCCGTGCTGAAGTGGCACCGCCGCCTTGGTGGCGACACGCGCAAGCGCAATCGCATTCTCGCCGCCATTTACAAGGGGGCGTAACCATGACCATCAAGTGGGTACACACCGATCCGCTCGTGATGAATGGCGAACCATTCTTGTACGGCACGCGCCTCACGGTGCGCCGACTCCTTGAACTACGCGCCGAAGGATTTGATGGCGCACGACTGCTGAAGGAGATGCCAGAGCTGCGTATCGTGGGCATCGCCCGCGCCTACGAGTTTGCGGTGGCGAACCGCGAGCACTACGCCGAATTCTTCGACGCCAGCGGTGCGCTGCTCGGCCCCGACCTCACACCGGCAGAGCTGGCGCTCGTATGACCGAGGAGACACTCGCTCCAATCACCCCGTTCGACGCGCAGAAGCGCGCAACCGAACTCGCCATCCTCGACGCGCTGCGTTCTGTTGTTGACCCCGAGATCGGCATGAACGTGGTGGAGCTCGCACTCATTCGCCAGGTGCTCGTAGGCGAGACCGAATCCGAAGTGAAGATGATCCTCACCACACCGTTCTGCCCATACGCAGGATCGATGCTGGCGCAGGTGAAAGAGGCGGCTGAATCGGTGCTTGAACATCCGGTGAAGGTCACCCTGCTTGCTGAGCGCTGGGATCCGAAAGATGCCGGTCTCGCCTGGTGAGCGACGAACTAAAGCTGCCACCAAGCAAGGTCGCGACCGGTAAGGGCGACGCTGGCACTACCGGACTTCTCTTTGGCGGCGATCGCATCTCAAAAGATGATGTGCGCACCGAGGCGTACGGCACCATTGACGAAGCGACCGCCGCACTCGGCATGGCTCGCGCCGAGCTGATCGGCCTCACCGGCGAGGGGATCGCTGGGCTCGATGAAACCATTCTCTCGATTCAGCGCGACCTCTTTGTGATTGGCGCCGAACTGGCAACGAACCCCGACGCATGGAACCGTCTCGAAGAGGGGCGCACCAAGGTCTCACCAAAGATGTTGGCGCGCATCAACGCGCTGCTCGCTGCAACCGAAGCGGTGATTGAGTTCCCGAAAGACTTCGTGATTCCAGGGTCAAGCAAGGCCTCATCGGCAATTGAGCTTGCCCGCACCATCATTCGACGTGCGGAGCGCTGGTGCGTGACGCTCGGCCGCGAAGGTCTACTTCCGGGCGAACACCTGCTTGCGTACTTGAATCGCCTCGCCGATCTGCTCTGGTTGCTCGCGCGTCAGGCGGAGAAGCTTGAAGCTTCGGCAACGCGCTCCGTTTCACAGACGCCCGTTCGCGACTAACGAACCCCTAGGAGAACTCCGCGTCTCCAAGAATGAAGCGCACAGCGCCCGAGTGGTGCTTGTATCCAACGCTCTCATAGAGTTTGTTCGCGCCCGTGAGTGACGCGGCATCAACTCCCAACATTGACCCTTCGTAGCCGTCTGCCTGCGCGCGAATCAGATGCCGCTCGAGCAGAAGTCGTGCAAGACCGCGATTGCGGTGCTCGCGATGC
>RGBZ01000118.1 GCA_009919365.1 bacterium | reverse complement strand
CTCTTCGGACCAAGCCGCGGCCTTGTGTAGTCTCCTCAACCCATCTAGCCCTGACGAGTGTCTGACGACCTTGCCTCAGGTCGTGGCCATCTGTCCGTAAGCCTCCCTGTGGTGGAAGCCGGCGATGTCGGGCCTGGCGACGCTTCCCGAGTTCGCGTGGCAGCTCATCGTGGAGGCCTTGCAGCCGCGCAGCCTGACCGACGCCCTTTGCTCCCTGCAGCTGCCCGCCGTTTCCCGCGACCTCTACGCCTCGCCGGAGCTGGCCTGGGCCTTGGCGGCCGCGGTGGGCTTCACGATGAGGAAGGTGTCGCCTCGCTTTCGCGGCGAGGAGGAGCTGTGCCTCCGCGCCTTGAGGCGGCTGCGTCGGCGCGACGCGTCCTTCGCCCTCGAATATCTGCACGACTTGCTGGAGAGCCTGCCGACCTCATGCATGACGCGAGCTGTGGCCGTGGAAGTCTGGTCGCTGAAGCCGAGCGCGCGCCTGCCGGGGCTTGAACGCTGGAGGACGCACCGCGGGACCCTGCTGCAGCTGCTGTCGCGGGACTCGCCGGCCTCTTTCCGGTGGGCCCAGCAGTTGCCGAACGTGATGCACTTCTTCCCGGCCTTCCGCCTCGACCGCGAGGTCGCGCTAGCGGCGGTGCGTGGCGGCTGGCAGTCCATCTTCGCGCTGCCCCAGACGCTGCGGCGCGACCGGCAAGTGGCGTTGGCGGCGGTGGGCTTCGATGGCCTGGTGGCGCCCCTCCTCGATCGTGAGCTCCTGGAGGACGCCGGCTTCGTCGACGAGGCCATCCGCGAGAACGCGGACGTGCTGATGGTGCTCGGGAGCCGGTTCAACTTGGACCAGGCCATGCTGGCGGTGAGGAGCTTTCCCCTCGACGGCCTCGCCGGCCTGCCGTCGACCCTGGTGAGGCGACATCCGAAGCTTTGGAAGACGGCGGTGCAGCTCGACGCGCGCGCCGTGGCCTATGCGCCGCACGAGCAGCTGACGCGCGACGACGTGCTCTCGGCGCTGCGCCGGTGCCCGTCGTGTCTGCTGGCCCTGCGAGAGTGGCGGGAAGACCGAGACTTGCTCTTCGAGGCCTTGACGCTGAAGGGAAGCCTCTTCGCCCGGATGTCGCAGCCGCTGCGCTTCGATCGCCGCCTCGCCCTGGCGGCGCTGGGCAACGACGGCATGGCGCTGGAGTTCGTCCCGGAGGCGCTGATGGACCTGGAGCTGCTCCGCGTGGCGCTGACGCAGAACGGCCTGGCGCTGGCCTTCGCGAGGGCCGGCAGGTCCGACGGCGTCTGCGTGGCCATCGCCGTCGCCCAGAATCCGATGGCCGCCCACTTCAGCAGACTGCAGCGGTGCTGAAAAATGAGGGGAGAAGGGGGTACGCCGATGGGGTGCTCGACGGTCGGCCCGACAGGGCCGCGCGTCCGAAGAGACGGTCTTCTCGTTCTGGAGAGTGTTCAAAGGCGAAGGCGACGCTCCCCGCGGCGCCCCCGCCAGCATGGTGGCCTTGGGCGCCAAGCGCGCGGCGCTGCGTGCGACTCGCAGTCCTCCGACGTTGCTCGCCGCCGCGCACGCCTGCAAGATGGATCCCAGGGTAGAACGGTACTCCGCCTGGCTGGCCGCGGCCATGTGCCGACAGGGTCGCGACGAGTCCCACGGCCTGGCCCACTTCCATCGCGTGCGTAAAACCTCCTTGGACCTCGTCGAGCAGGAGCAGCAGCGACTCTCGGCTCGCGAGCTGCTGCTGCTGCAGCTGGCGGCCTTGAGTCACGACGTGCTCGATCACAAGTACTTCCCGGCCTCCGCTCAAGGTGTGCGGGAGAAGGAAGAGATGAAGAGCGCCATGGAAAGCACCCTGCGAGAGCTGCCGCTGACGCCAGAAGAGGTCCAGGACGTCTGCCTCATCTCGGACAACGTCTCGCTGTCCAAAGAACTGGGAGGAAGACTCCAGGAGACGGAGCTGCTCCGCCGGGGCCTCATGCGGCTCAGGGACTTCGTGTCAGACGCCGACAAGCTCGACGCCCTGGGCGTGGGCGGGCTGCACCGCCTGGCGCAGTTCCAGGCCAGCGCCTTGAGGAAGGAAGGCAAGGACGCGTCCGTGCACCTCACGCCCGAGATGCTGAAGCAGAAGGCCGAGGAGCTGCTGGTGCATCGGGTGCAGTTCCTGAGGACGCAGGCCGCGCAGCAGCGAGGCCAACAGTTGCTGCGCGAGACGTTGTGCACTCTGAATTCCAAGGCCGCGCTGGACCGCATCGTTCGCAGGGTGCTCGTGGAGGAGATGTTGCGCGCCTTCTCGGCCGACCTGTGAGCGACGTTCACTGGTAGATGAAGGGCCCGGTGCTGTAGACCGGCGGCAGGGGTGGGCACGGCTGGGCTGCGCAGCAGCCGCTGTAGCCGTAGCCGTAGCCGCCGCAACCGCCATAGCCGCCGCCGTAGAGCCGGCGTGGGGGCAGATCGCAGCCTTGCTGCATAAGAAGCTTTTGCCGCAGAGAAAGCGGGGTGAAGACATAGGAGTTAAAGGGGTAATTGAAGTAGGTCACGTCGGACATCGCAGGGTGGTTTAATAGGGTTGTAAAAAGTTTTCTGCATTAGGCAATACTTCAATACTTTCGTTCGCCGTCCGCTCTCAGAGTATGATCATTGCGCCATGGTCGACCGAGCTGCCATGCGGGCGTCGGGGGTCAACGACCCTCCCTGTTCAGACGGAGGCGATGTCGAGTCCGATGACGAGTGCGATGAGGCCCATGAAGAAGACGAAGCGGCCATGCAGTCATCGGGGGTCAATGACGACGCCCCTTCCTTTTCAGATGGCTGGGATGATGCCGACTCCGACGACTGTGACACGACCTATGATGAAGACGATCCAATCGCCAATGTAGACGAAGCAGCCCGGGAAGAGGAGGACTCCGACGAGGAACCAGAGGAAGTCGAGCGAGGCCTGACGTCCTACTCACGTGGATACGGAGCGTTGGTGTCGGCGCAGATCAATCACATCAAGTTGTCGTACAGGATCAGTGACCTTAAAGTGGCTCTTCAGATGGCGTCCGAAGTCCAAGCGGTTGCAAGG
>RGBZ01000117.1 GCA_009919365.1 bacterium | reverse complement strand
GGGGCCGTCTGTGGGGGCTGTGAGGGCCTCCACCACGATGTTCAGGCCGCCGTGGCGTACCGGGACGCCCGACTGCGTCTCGATAAAGGTATGGAACCCCAGCTCCTGGAGAGCCTCTTTGAGCTCCGGGAGTGGGTAGGCAGGGAGGATGACCACCGCATCCTTGTTGCAGAAAGCCTTCAGCCACTCGGGGTCAAAGTGGTCCCGGTGCAGGTGGCTGATGTAGAGGTAATCGGTGGCACCCAGAGCGGCATGGTCCAGCTTGTCATTTCGTGGGTATGGGAACCAGCCTGCGTAATACGCCGGATTGAACCAGGGATCACACAGGATTGAGCCGTGCGCGGTGTGGATCTTAACTCCGGCCTGGGCGATGAACTCAATCCGCATGGGGGGAGGATAGCGACGTTCTGTGCTCAGCGCCCAGCCTGCTTCGTCACATAACTATCATTATCGGAACCAAGATAGGACGAGCCTCAGCACGGAGCCGCTTCCTGAAACTACCCCGCTACGGGCTGCGCCTGGTTGGCTGCTGGCTTAGAGCAGCTTCGCTGTGGAGTTGCGCTTCAGTCGCTTCAGCTCACTAGCCGTCTCGGCTGTGGCAAAACCTGTGACATGGAGGGCGTCCTCGTCGTAGGCTACCTGGATGCCGCCTCGGGCGCGAATGGCCTCAACCTCCCCCACTGCTGTGTATGGGAGGCGTAGGTCAACCGGGGTCCCTTGGCGCTGCAGCGCCTCCTCAATGGCACTGCGGAGCGGACCGAGACCGAGCCCCGTCGCCGCCGAGACGCCGAGTGCCGCGGGATCGATCTCGCGTGGGTGCATCTCAGCCGCATCGATCTTGTTGGCGGCAATGATGCGCGGCTTCTCAGACGCGCCAAGCTCCTCAAGAACCGCCTGCACCGTGGCGCGGTGCTCAAGGGCGTGATGGTCTGAGGCGTCGACAACTTCGAGGAGTAGATCGGCGCGGGATACCTCCTCAAGGGTGGCGCGGAACGCATCGACGGTCGACTTGCCAGCGTTGGTGTAGCCCACGATGGCCACAGTGGGTTCACCACGCGTGGTGCGGCTTTTCGCACCGGTCTCACGGCTACGGCGAACCTGATCGACGCGCGCCTTCATCACGGAGATGCGGTCACGGATCAGGCGGCGGTCTGTTTCCAGCTGCGACTCTCCGGGGCCGCGGGTGCCGATGCCACCACCGGTGCGCGAAAGGTGCGTCCATAACTTTGTAAGTCGCGGCAGCTGGTATTCGAGCTGCGCAAGTTCCACCTGTAGGCGACCTTCGCGGGTTCGTGCGTGCAGGGCAAAGATGTCCAGGATAAGCCGGCTGCGATCGATCACCTTGACGCCGAGTACCTCTTCGAGGCCACGCTGTTGGGTGGGAGAAAGTTCGTCATCGGCAATCAGCACGGTGAATCCCGTCTCTACCTTGGCGGCGAGCAGTTCGTTCGCCTTACCTGCGCCGATGTACGTGTCAGGGTCGGGGTGTCGTCGCTGCTGCCACTCTGCACCTACAACCTCGGCTCCTGCGGTGCGAGCGAGGCTTGCAAGCTCTTGGAGACTATCCTCGGCGGGCCATCCGACGTCGCTACCAGTGTCAACTGCAATCAGAAAGGCGCGCTCTGGTGCAGGCGTTAGGTCAATCGGTGCGGTTCTTTTTGTCACTATCCCTCTAGCGTACCGCGATCCGCAGCGCGTGCGGGAGGAGGCTCTGGGCAATCTCTCCTGCAGAGCGCCCGTCGGTTGCAATCGTTTCATCAAGCTCTTCTCCGCGATACCAGGTTCGCTGGCGCCGGGCGTACGCCCAGGTTCGTGTTGCGGCTGTGCCAATGGCGCGCTCTCGGTCCATCGTTTGATCGAGGTACGCCTGCGCCTCGCGGTAGCCGATGCCAGAGAGCGCCGGGGTTTCGACTGGCAGGCGTGCTGCGAGCCGTTCGGTCTCCTGCACCAAGCCTCCATCAAACTGCGCTCGTACACGCGCGTTGATTGCGGCACGGTGACGTTCAAAATCGGTGTCATCAATTTGTACGTACGCCGTCGGCGCGGCCCAAGGATTCTCCTCTTCGGCGAGCGGGTCTCCGCCGAGGCGGACGATCTCTAAGGTTCGAATCAAGCGCCGAGCGCTCGCGGTAGCAACGGCATCAGCCGCCGCGGAATTGCGCTCACGAAGCTCCTTGTCGAGCGGATCGCGGCCCACATTCGAGAACTGCAGCTCAAGTTGCTCACGAATCAGGGGGTTGCTTGGGCGTGCTCCACCAGAGAGGAATCCCTTCAGTAGGCCACGTTGATAAAGTCCGGTGCCGCCAACCACGATGGCGATCCCCGCTCCCCCGCTCTCTTTGGCGTGGCCCGTGATGGCGTCGCGCGCGGCATCAAGCCAATCGTACAGTGTGAAGGGATCACTCGCCTCAGCAATGTCAATGCAGGCATGCGGACGCCTGGATCGAATCTCGGCGCTGATTTTGTCCGTGCCGATGTCAAAGCCGCGAAACACTTGGCGCGAATCTGCCGACACCAAGATTGAACTCACCCCTGCAGTGTCGAGTGCCCCCGCCAGCGCAAGCGCGGCGGCGCTCTTCCCTACCGCCGTAGGACCACCGATCGCCAGGATCGGCAGGGTCGGCATGCTATCGGGCGTAATCAACCGCCCGGGTCTCGCGAATCACCGTTACGCGAATCTGCCCTGGATAGGCAAGCTGCTCTTCGATGCGCTTCACAACCTCGTGAGCAATCGTTCGTGCCTGCTCGTCGTTGACCTGGTCCGGGCGAACGAGAATGCGCACCTCTCGACCGGCTTGCACGGCGTAGACCTTTTCAACGCCTTCGAAGCCGAGGGCAATCTGCTGCAAGTCTTCGAGTCGGCGAAGGTGCGCTTCACCCTGATCGCCACGTGCACCAGGTCGCGCGGCGCTGATTGCGTCGGCAACCTGCACAATTGGGGCCTCACGCGCGGTGCACTCCACCTCCTGATGGTGTGCTGCGATCGCGTTGACGATGCCTTCAGGCATACCGTGACGGCGTGCCAAGTCGGCGCCGATCGCCGCGTGCGTTCCTTCAATCTCATGGTCGAGCGCCTTGCCAATGTCGTGG
>RGBZ01000116.1 GCA_009919365.1 bacterium | reverse complement strand
GCGAGTAAGAAGGAGCGCACGTGCGACGACCGACATTGAGCGCCAATCAACGCCCTCAGGGGCGGACTGACGGGTCAGGACGGAGACGTAATCTTTGCTGCTCATAACCCTATTCTCCCCTCTTCTTCATAAACCTGCAGGGCTGGATCTTCCTCAGGTTGTTGGGGAGATCAGTTCCAACTCAATCCCATCGCCGCCCACGCGGTCGCGCAGGATCGCGGGGAGCCCGGCGTCCCAGGCGACACCGTTGCGCTGCTCCATCGGCAAGAGTTGCGCGCCACCCGCCTGGGGAATATGCACTACCACCCTGGTCGCTCCCGGCCTCGCTCGCAGTTCCCCCTTCACGATCTCCATTGCACGGATGGTCTCCTCAACGGACTGGCGCGCCTTGAACTTAATGTGGAGCACCGCACCTGAAGGGATCTCGACGGGATCGGGATTGGACATTGCCCCGGCGAGTGGTTCAGCGGGTGGCGCATCGACTGCGACTGACGCGTCAAATTCGGCGGGTGCGCGCTCTGGCATGAGCGGAGCATTCAACTCAATACCTTGGGGAACCATGCCCGCCGGGATGCCGCCGTTTGGCGCCGGCGCGGCAGGGCGCTTTGCGTAACGGCGACCCCCGCTCGAAACGGTGAGCTTGGAACGGACGGCTTCCGCGCTGAGGCGTGACGCCTCCTCCCAGGGAACGACAGATTCAACGTGTACCGACCACTCTTCGCCGCGCTGCTCAGTGCGACCGGCGATGAGAATCCCTTCGCCCTCAATCCAGGAGCTCTTCGTTGACTCCCACACCTGAGGGAAGACGACGACCTCCATGCTGCCGGTGAGATCTTCGACGGTGACGATCGCCATCGAAGCGCCCTTCTTCGTCACCATCTGGCGAATGCTCAAGACGATCGCGCCAAGGGTCGCCGTCTCATCACGGTATGACTCATCACTGAAGTCGCCAACGAAGGTGCTCACGTACGGCTGCATCGCTGGCGCAAGCGCGTTCATTGGGTGATCGCTCAAATAGACGCCCATTAGCTCACGCTCCCAGCGCAGCCGTTCGCGTGTTGAGGCCTCTGTGACGCTCGGAAGTGCGGGGATCCCGGCCCCGGCAAGCTCGGGCATCGCGTCAAAGAGCCCGACCTGCCCAGCCGCGCGCTCGCGCTGCGCACTGGAGCCGCCCGAGATCGCATCGTCCAACGCGAGCAGAATCTGCGCTGGATGCCCGAAGCGCCGGAGTGCTCCAACTTTGGCTAACGCTTCAAGGACGCGCTTGTTCGCGAGGCGCAAATCAATCCGCTCGCAGAACTCTTGGAGCGACGCCGCTTGCTCCCCCGCCTCACGCGCAGCAACAATTGATTCGGCGGCCGTGGCGCCAACATTCTTGATCCCTAACAAGCCGAATCGAATCGCCTCCCCCTCTGGCTCAAAATCGAGATTTGAGAAGTCAACATCGGGTGGGAGCACGGGGATGCCAAGGCGGCGGCACTCTGCGATCGCTGCGGCGACCTTCTCCTCTTTGCTGCGGAAGGCGTTCAGCACGCTGGTCATGTACTCGACGGTGTAATTCGCCTTCAAGTACGCGGTCTGATATGCGATCAGGCCGTAGCAGGTTGCGTGCGCCTTGTTGAATCCATAGTTCGCGAATGGCTCAAACGCCTCAAACACCTTGTCGATCGTGGCGCGGGCAACCCCGCGCTCGGCGGCGCTCGAGATGAACTCTTGCTTCAACCCGGCGAGCACGTCCTCTTTCTTCTTGCGGACCGCGTACCCCAGGGTGTCGGCCTTCGGTCCCGAAAATCCGCCGAGCGCGGAGGCGGCGGCCATGATGTCCTCTTGGTAGACGAAGACACCGTAGGTTCGCTTCAGGAACGGCTCCAGCAACGGATGTAGGTAGGTCACCGCCTCCTGCCCGTGCTTGCGGCGGATGTAGGTGGGAATGTTCGCCATCGGCCCTGGGCGATAGAGGGCAACCATGGCGGCGAGGTCGTACACGCTGGTCGGGCGGAGCTCCTTGATGTAGCGGCGCATACCCGGCGACTCAAGCTGGAAGACACCGGTGGTTTCGCCCGAGGCAAGGAGCGCGAAGGTCTTCGCGTCGTCCAACGGGATCGTATCGAGGTCAATCTCAATGCCACGCGTCTCGCGAATGCGGTCGACCGCCGTGCGGAGAATCGTCAGGTTTGCGAGGCCGAGGAAGTCAAACTTCAGCAGCCCGAGCGCCTCGACGCCGTGCATCTCAATCTGCGTCATGACCCCTTCAGAGTTCGTGGCGCGTTGAAGCGCCATGATCTCCGTAAGTGGCTCGCGACTGATCACGACGCCAGCGGCGTGGGTAGAAGCGTTGCGCACCACTCCCTCAAGCTGCTCAGCAAGGCTGATGAGTTGCCCGTACTCCGTGCCGTAGGCGTAGGCGGCGAACTCAGGAGATTTGCGCGCGTCCTCAAGGCTGATGTTCAAGACTGCCGGCACAGATTTCGCGATGCGGTCGACCTCGCTGTAGCTCTTCCCCAGCACTCGGCCAACATCACGGATCGAGGCGCGCGCCGCCATGGTGCCGAACGTGATGATCTGGGCGACACGGTCCTCTCCGTACTTCTGGGAGACGTAGCGGATCACCTCATCGCGACGGCCATCCTCGAAATCGATGTCGATATCGGGCATGGTGACGCGGTCTTGATTGAGGAATCGCTCAAAGGGGAGTTCGTAATGAAGCGGATCGACTGGGGTAATGCCAAGTGCGTTGCCGTCACCTTGTACTGTAGGTGTGGGGTTGATGTTGATAGGTTGACCTGTAGGAACAGCGCTGATGACCAAATCGCCCTGTTGCACGCTAGCTGTGACGCCTATGTTTGCAGTTGTGTTGATAGCTGCCACAAGCGATGTCACGTCTTTGTAACCAGGTGGCACCATGTGGTCATTTATTTTCAAGGGTCGCTTGAAATCAATTTGCTGGGCTGGTACTCGGATGTCATTAAAAACCGTCGCGTGCACACCAGTTTGTGATGTCAGACTGTTGCTCATGGTCATATTGCCACCTGAGCTAAATCCAGAACTTGGTGTCAACACCACATCACTCAAGGTACGACCGAGTGCATCATGGATTTCCAGATCGGTCCCATTACTAGCTA